>NZ_JAVDPZ010000013.1:0-110847 GCF_031453995.1 Nitrobacter vulgaris
ACAGCCGCGCCTCGTGCATCGCCGACGCCAGCAACGACGCCAGCACGCCATCCTTTGCGCCAAGCGCCATCTGCGCTTCCGCCAGCGAGCGTGACCCGCTGACCTCCGTCAGCGCCGCGCCCAGTTTGCGCCGCGCCAGCGACAGCTCCACCATTTTCGCGATGCAGATCGTCCACGTCACCAGCGAGGCAAACGCAAGACCGATCATCACCAGCTTGACCACAATATCGGCCGACATAAACATCGACCACGGAGACAGGTCGTGAGGTGACGCCTGCTCCAGCAGGTTGGCGCCGGCGTCACCGGCGGGGGACGGCGCGGCCTCGGTGGAAGACGGCCCCGATGCGCTGGAGGGCGACGGCAAAGACGCTTGAGGAGGCGATGCATGTGCCCCAGGCGAAAAATTGGGAGCAGTAACAACCGTCGGATCTTGCGGATGCCCTTGTGCGTACAGAGGGCCAGATGCACCGATCAGCAGAGCGATGCCGGCAATTGCAGCGTACGAGATTCGAGCATGGTGCCGTTTTGAAAGCGTTGCTCGCCGGACACCGGGATACAGCTTGTGCTGGACTGACGTTCTCCTGGTTTCGAACAACGAAACTACGAACAGTGCATAGATAGCGATCTGGACTGCTGCGAGTAGCAGATCAGCGGTTTGATCAAGAGTGGAAATAGACACAAGGTTCCTTTCATGCGGAACAAATAACTCGCCGCAAGTTCAAGCCTGTGAAGCCTGGGCACAGCCGCTCTGCGCGAGCAGATCGCCAGTTACGTTCAGTTGTAATGAATAATGAGCTGTTAGCAGCGACGCGTCAGGTCATGCGCGGAGGCGCGCGTGACAGGAAATTGTCAGAGGCCCGTACAACGGGTCGATATGCATAACCGGCTAGCGAAAAACGCCTCAGCAACACCAGTTGAGCAGAACCGACAACAGGCGATGCACCGACGACGCCAGGACCTGCAATAAGTGTGCAGGCATCACAGCAGGCTGGTTTTAGAACCGTAGGATCTTCGTCAGTGCTGCCGGAATCTCCGGATCACAGGACAGGAAAAGAACCGTCGGGAAGAGCATATTGGGCGAGTTCGGCAGAAGGCAGATGTTGGCTGGCAGGTGGGTGAGCCATGCCCAAAGTCATCATCGCTAGCGCATAAAGCGCTGCAATGGCGATCCTCGCGCATCCTCTCCTCAATGCCGCAAGCACAGGACTCACTCCAAACAGACTTTATAAGTCTATTAATCGTTAAATTCAGGCACGCTAGCCCTGCCTGGTCAAGTCCGATTAACGGTCTCACGCGCTCCAAAGCAGCTCAAGCCACCAGCTATCCGACACAGGCGTATCGGTGAGCGGATATTCCAAATTTATCTATACAGTGCGCTTCAACTCCCGTTAATATTTAAAGGTGGGGTCCGGAACGTGCTGGCATTTTCACGGTCGAGAAGCGGGGCATGGGTTGCCATAGTGGCAGCCGGCGTTTTCGTGCTGCAACTGCTGCTCACCGGAATGCTGGCGACGCAAATGGCGGTTGCCGCGCCGGTGGATTCGTTCGCGATCTGCCATGCCAATCCCGAAGGGACAGGCGATCTGCCGCAGCCGGGCGGCACCACGCATGCCGTCCATCACCCGTGCATTATCTGCTCGTTCGTATCGACCGGCGCCTTGCCGCCCCCGCTCGTCACAATTGCATTTGTCCGGGTCATCAGGACGGCCGTTATCTGGCAGGGGCCACGCGCGCCAATCTTCGTCAGCAAACAACGATCGCCTCAAGTCCCGCAGGGTCCGCCGCAGATCGCATAGTTCTGCCGCTCACCGATCCCTCCTTACGTAACCCTGTTGAGGATGTGCCATGTCACACCTGCCGCGCGCTCTGTGCGCCGCGAGTGCAATCGCGCTTTTTTTACCCGAACCGGTGTTCGCCCAAAACCAATCGCAAACCGACTTGCCTCCGATCGTCGTCGAGACCGCGCCCAAAACGGCAAGGCTCGCCCAACCGCGTATCACGACGCGGTCGTCGGCCGGACGGCAAACCGCCCGCCACGCGGCTTCGCCATCGGCCACTGCTCCGGTGCCTTCGGCCGGCTCCGGAGGAGGCAGCCTGACCGTGCCGACCACCGCCGAGGCGACCGCCGCCATCCAGCGCACGCCGGGCGCCGTCGCGGTGGTGCCCGACACCCAGTTCAAGGGCGGGCCTGCGAGTACGATCAGGGATGTGCTCGGCTGGGTGCCGGGCGTCATCACCCAACCGAAGTCGAACATCGACAACCGGGTGTCGATCCGCGGTTCGGGGCTCACGCGAAACTTCGGCAACCGAGGCATCAACGTCTATATGGACGGTATCCCGATCAACACTGCGGACGGCCTGTTCGACCTGTTCGAAATTGATCCCACCGCCTATCGCTATGTGGAGGTTTTCAAGGGCGCCAACGCGCTGCGGTTCGGGGCCAACTCGCTCGGCGGCGCGATCAACTTCGTCACACCGACCGGGCGGGACGCGAACACCCTTGACGCGCGGATCGACGCCGGCAGCTACGGCTATGTGAAATCGCAATTTAGCACCGGCGGCGCGCGGGGACCGTACGACTGGTTCTTCAACGGATCGGTGCAGCGTGAGGACGGGTTCCGTGACCACAGCAGCGGTCACCTCGAGCGCGGCAACGGCAATTTCGGCTACCGGTTCTCGCCGGATGCGGAAACGCGATTTTATGTGAACGCCAATACATGGCGCCAGCGCCTGCCGGGTGAATTGACGAAGACGATCGCGCTGAACACGCCACGGTCCGCCGACCCTGAATTCGTGCGGCAAGACCAGCAGCGCAATATCGACTCAATGCGTGTCGCCAACAAGACCACACTGCGCTTCGGCCCGACGACGGTGGACTTCGGCGTCTTCACGCACCAGCGCCACGTCGATCATCCGATCTATCGATATCTCGACTACTACGTCTCCGACTATGGCGGCTTCGCCCGGACCACTGACGATCGTATGATAGGAGGCTTTCGCAATCGGCTGATTGCCGGCGTCAATCTTCAGGCCGGTGTGATCGACTATAAGGAATACGATAACCCCGGCAACGCCGTGAAAGGCGAGTTGCTGACGTCTGCACTGCAAAAATCCCAGAACCATTCGGTATATGCGGAGAACAGCCTCTTTGTGCTCCCGAACCTTGCTTTGATCGCCGGTGGCCAGTTCCTGCATGCGGTCCGTAACCAGGAAGATCGCATCCTGTCGAATGGCGACCAGTCAGGCCGCCGCAGCTATGACATCTTCAACCCGAAAGTCGGCGCGCTCTGGGACGTCGACCCGGCATGGCAGGTGTTCGCCAATATCTCACGCAGTGCCGAGGCCCCAACCTTTGACGCCAATACATTCAATTCGCCTGTGAGTTCGAACGTCAACGCCCAGACCGCGACGACCTATGAGATCGGCACCCGCGGCCGGCGCCCTGACCTCACATGGGATCTCGCGCTTTACCGTGCCGAGCTTCGGAATGAGCTGCAGTGTCTGAGGTCGTCGCCGTTCAGTCTCTGCAGCGTGGTGAATGCGGACAGGACCGTGCACCAGGGCGTCGAAGCCGGGCTGGGCGTGGCGTTCATCAAGTCGGCCTTCGCGCCGGAGGACCGCTTCTGGTTCAATCTCGCCTACACCTACAACGACTTCTTCTTCAACGGCGACGCGCGCTGGGGCAACAATCGCCTGCCAAGCGTACCACCTCACACGATTCGCGCCGAATTGATCTACAAGCATCCGAACGGCTTTTACGCTGGTCCGAACGTGGAATGGATGCCGCAGGCGTTTTTCGCTGACAACGCCAACAGTCTGACCATCGACCCCTATGCGCTGCTGAACTTCAGGATCGGGCACGATGCGGGCGGCCCCGGCTGGTCCGGCTATCTCGAAGTGCGCAACCTGCTCGACACCCACTACATCTCGAGCACGATCACCGCCGATATCGCCACCCCGGCATCCGCCCTGTTCAACCCGGGCTACGGCCGAACCATCTACGGTGGCTTGCGCTACAGGATGTGAGGAGAAGTAGACTATGTTGCGGACATTGGTTGCCTTGATCGTTGCGCTTTTTGGCCTGACCGGAGCCGCAGGGGCGGGTGCGGATGAAGACGCGGTACGGCATCTTTTGCACACGGCCTTCGACAAACCGGAGCAAAAGCTTGTCATCGAGCCGTTGGTCGTCGGAGCGGGCTATGCGATCGCGGGCTGGACCCAAGGCGATATGGGAGGGCGGGCATTGCTTCAGAACAAGCATGGCCGCTGGACTTTGATTCTCTGCGCCGGTGATGGAATCAAGACCGCCGATGCCTTGCGACAGGCGGGCGTTGCTTCCGACGCCGCCGACGCGCTTGCGCAGGCCCTCACCAAGGCAGAGCAAAGCGTCGCGGCAGAGCGCCTCGCGATGTTTGCTCGTTTTGAGGGACTGCTGCGGATAGACGAAGCGGGCGATCACCCGCCAATCCCGCATCACAAACACTGAAGAAAGCGAGCCGCATGCCCTGGAGGTCGCCATCTCAACGAACCATCCATCTTGTCATCCCTATTTGGTTGTTTCCCTTCCGTCATCCGCGCACGCGCGCTTCACGCTTAAGCAACGGTATCAGTGGTCGGAAAATCTTCAATGACACTGTCTGAAGCGCTGCTCGGGATGCGTTGCGCAATCGGTGCGGCATGATACCACATCATCTTGAAAATGCGCCGCGCTATGAATGTGCGTTCGTGTCCAACGCACAATTGATGCGAGCCGGACGCGAATTCTGTCTCGATACTTGAATCCGTGACCTTCGTCGCGAAAGGCTGAGGGATCATGCGCCGGCGACTGGGAAGATTTCTTCCGATCGTCACGCTTGCGATGCTGGTGCAGATATTCGCACCCGTCGCTGCGTGCCTGGCGTTCAGCACGACCACGGCCGACCCACTGGCGGGTGCGATATGCTCGCACGCGCCCGACGCGAGTTCTCCGCAAGATCGAGAGACCGATCCGCAACAGACACACGGCGCCTGCTGCGCCTTGTGTTGCGTTATCCACCACGCTGCGGCACCGCCCCCCGACCCGCAAGCCTTCGCGATCAGGATCGAGCGTGACGCAACCCGCGTCGTCTGGCGCGACCTGATTTTTGACCTGCGGCCGCTCGCGGCCCGCTCCAACGCGCAGGCGCGCGCGCCTCCGTTCATTTCCTGATTCAACAAATCCGCACGACCGGCGCGACTTTTCGTGACGATCGAACCTGTTTGATTGAACGCCCAGGGCGATTGCCCGGCATCAGGATATGTATCATGTCGAACTACCGCGCTCTCGGCGGGGGCGGCGCGCTTTGCTGCGTGCTTGCAACTGTGACCGCGATTGAATCTCCTTCGACTGCTTTCGCGCAGAACTCCGACACCATGTTGCCGCCAGTGACGGTCACCGAGCCGGCCCGGCAGTCCCAACAATCCCAGCCAGACCGTGCGTCGCGCGCCTCCGCCGGACGACGCGCAACGCATCAAGCGGATTCCCGAACGTCCGCGACGCTTCCGTCAGCCACGCTTCCCGCCACCACGCTCGGCACGATTAATGTGGAAGGAGCGCCAGGCCCGCTGAACCTCGGTGTCCCGAATGCGGCCGGCAGCCTCGTCGGGCTGACGCCGCGTGAGACACCGGCGACCGTCAACATCGTCACACAGCGGGATATGCAGGAAAAGGGCCTCCGCACGATGGTTGAGACCTTCAATTCGGTTCCGGGCGTCATGTCGGGGAACCTTCCCGGCGAACCCGGCGTGATCTCCATGCGCGGGTTTTCCCGCGCGGCAACCGGATATGCGATCGACGGCGTTCGCGCGCCAGATCCTTTGATCGTCTCCCGGGATTTCGACACGTTCAATTTCGAACGTGTCGAGATTCTGAAAGGACCTGCTTCCGTCATTCAGGGTATCGGAGCGCTGGCCGGAGCCGTGAACCTTGTAACCAAGCAGCCCATGCTCGGCCAAGCAGGCGCCCAAGGCCTGTTGAGCTATGGCAGCTTCAACTCGCTGAGGACGGGTATCGACATCAATGCTCCGCTCTCAATAAACGCGGCCGTCCGCTCGACGCTGAGCTACGGACAATCCGACGGCTTTATCGACGATACCCGATCGCGCAAGGTGGGCGCCACGACCAGCGGAATGCTCGCACCAACCGACAGGCTCACCTTTACAGGTTCCGTCAGCTTCTTTCACGACGAGTTCCGGACACCCTATCAGGGCATCCCGCTGATCGCCCGCTCGGTGGCGCGCGATCCCACGAACCTCGTCTCGGCCCCCGGCGGGCTTGTGATCGACCGATCCATCCGCAACCAAAACTATAATGTCGAGAATGGGCTGATGACGTCAGACACTATGTGGCTGCGCGGCGGCACTGAGTACAAGCTGACCGACAACTGGACACTAAAGAACGACCTGAGCTTCTTCAAGGCCGACCGCTACTGGGCCAATTCCGAAGACTTCACGTTCAATGCCGTGACCGGATTGCTTGACCGTTCGACGACAAAAATTACGCACGCGCACCAATTCTGGTCGGAACGCGCGGTGGCGTCCTACGACGGCATCATCGGAGGATTCCGCAACCGTTTCGCGACCGGGCTTGAGTACGTCGATATCGATTTCGACTCGAACAGACGGTTCGGATCCACCACGCCGGTCGATCCGTTCAATCCGGTTCGTGGCTACTTCCCTGCCGATACGGCAGCGAACTTCCCGACACGACAAGACTTCACCAGTGGCCTTAAAACGTTTGCAGCCTTCGCGGAGAACGCCGTCAACCTGACGCCGGACTGGCTGATGCTCGCCAGCATCCGGCACGAGAGCATGAAGCTCGATCGTCGGATCGACGATCTGAACACGAGCGCGGTCACCCGCTTTGACAAGACCTTCGACAATCTCTCGTGGCGGGTCGGAACGGTTTACAACCTAACGCCCGGGACGGCGGTATTTGGCCAGTATAACCGGGCTGCCGTTCCGATCACGACGCTGTTGCTCAGCAACACCGCCAACGGGCGGTTCGATCTGTCCATGGGATATTCGATCGAGGGCGGAATCAAGTCGTTGCTCTGGAATGACCGCGTGGTGACAACCGCTTCGGTCTATCAGATCGAGCAGGACAATATCCTGACCCGTGATCCGACAACTCCGGCGTTGACAGTGCAGGGCGGCAGCCAGCGCTCTCGCGGCGTTGAACTGGACGTCGCAGTGGCGATGACGCCGCAGTGGAAAGTGAGCGCGAACGCCTCCTTCATCAAAGCGGAGTTCACTGAGCTGTACAGTGCCACCCGAGATCTGCGTGGAAACCGCCCGATCAATGTGCCGGCGCAGGCATTCATGGTCTCCACCAGCTATCGGTTCGATCCGGTGCCGCTGACAATCGGTGCATCGGCGCAGTACGTAGGCTCGTTCTACACCGACACCGCCAACACCATCGAGGTGAGAGAGCGAACCTTGCTTGACGCCTGGCTGGCCTACGATATCGGCAGTGGAACGTTGCGGCTGCGCGGCCGCAATCTCACCAACGCATTCTACGCAAACTGGTCCGGATACAGCCCGACCCAAGTGTATCTCGGCGCGCCGCGTAGCTTCGACCTCTCCTACACCATCAAGTTCTGATGCGCGAATCGCGGCGTCTCGTCGGCGCTCCGGCGAGCCGCCTCCTTCCGCTGCCATAACTCGTAGACGCGCCGCTCGATATGTTCTTGGGTCGGTTCGCTCATGCGGATACTCCCAATGGTGCAAGACCCCGTTGGGCGCTTTGAGGCAAAAGGTGCGGGGCCGTGCAAGACCGTGTACGACCACAACTCATGAGCATAGTCTGCGATGAAGCGCGCTAGTTCCGTTAATACGGCTGCTCTTAGAGACTTACCCATCGTCGCGCCTCTGAGCTGCGTCTTCTGCGAGCGCGTTCCAGTCGGCGGCGAGCTTCAGCCATGCTTCCTTGTCGAGCACATATCTAGCGTGCTCGGCGCGGGCATAGCACTCGTCCGCTATCGCGCGATAGCGTCCGATGTTCTGATTGGGCATCCATTTGGAACTGTCGGCGTCGCCCATCGGCTCACCGCACACTCTCGGAGCACTCGATGCTTCGGAGATGGGCATGCGCGTCCATCCGGTGAAGGTCTCGTAGCGCTCTCGCCAGCTGTCGAAGGTCGTTCCTCGCAGCGCCCACCGGGAGCTTGCGCGCACGCCGAAGCGCATCGGTCGCGTGCATTATGATCGGGGGCTTGGATGGGTCGGTCATTTTTGCGCCCGCGACGGACGCGTCTAATGCGCGATGCTTTCTCGGCCTGCTCGACCGGCTTCAAAAGAAGCTTGCGCTGTTTGCCGGACGGGAGGTCCACGGCCTCGTCCCCGAGATGCAGAGCCTCGTCGTTGAGCCGCTGTTGGAGGATCTTCTCATGCTTGACGCGGGTACGCTGAGTCATGACGCTGTTCCTTTCTGCGAGAGGAAGGCAGAGCGCAATTCAGTGCATTTCGTCATATACGAAAGGATAGTACAAGAGTATGCGACGAAAATTGACAAAGCGCGAATCTTTTTTCACGGCTCTCCGATTTTTTCGTATCGCGCGGTCGTGAAAATTAATTCCTCTTTGTAAACGCCTTGAAGGAGCCGAAGGAATCACCTCGCTTACCTGAGGAGTGAGACGCGGCTCGCACCTCATCGTCCACAGATATCCGCAGTGGTTGGATGACACGAACGCATGCGTTTTGTGCAGACGGTACGTTAGGTATCTGAACCCTTTAGACTGTAGAGACGATTTAATTATTTGATCCAGAGCATGATACTTGCGATTTTGACGAAGGCCATGAAGGTTTTTGCGAGCTTGTTGTAGCGAGTGGCGATGCGTCGCCATTGCTTGAGTTCTGCGAAGAAGCCTTCGATGCCCGAGCGTTGCCGGTAGGCGATACGATCGTAATGGTGCTGGTATCTTCGATGGCGGCGCGGCGGGATGACCGGTTTCCAAGGTTGAGCAGACACGGCCTGACCGGTTTGGAAAAGGCTGCGACCGATTGTGTTGAAAAACTCCAAAATCACAGGGCTCCAAATATTTCGCAAATGTCGCATGTTGGCGATTTCAGCTGCTGTGAGGCTCCATAGAGCAGATAGCACGCCAGCGGTGGCTTTTACGGTGAGTGATGTGGTCCCTCACATCGAAGCGAGTGAGACGCACGAGCGCCTCTGAGAATTTTCATGCATCAGCGAAAAGGACTTTTTCAACACAATCGATCCAAAGCGGACATTTGCCCTACCGGCCGTGATGCTTCGACGTTCGAGGCCGCGGTTTGAGCAGGTAGCTTCGGTTATTTGAACACGCAGACCAGTTCCGGCGGAGCTTATGGCCCAACCGACTATTTCATTACGGCCTCGGCCAGCGCGAGGACGGGTATCGTGAGCACAGCAGAACCGACACGGAACGTCTCAACGCGAATTTCGACTATCAGTTTTCGCCGGATGCAGAGACAC
This sequence comes from Nitrobacter vulgaris, assembly GCF_031453995.1. Taxonomy (NCBI): domain Bacteria; kingdom Pseudomonadati; phylum Pseudomonadota; class Alphaproteobacteria; order Hyphomicrobiales; family Nitrobacteraceae; genus Nitrobacter; species Nitrobacter vulgaris. The sequence goes on from NZ_JAVDPZ010000013.1 coordinate 9,473, forward strand.
GCTTCTACATGAACGCGGAAAGGTGGCGCGCGCAGATACCCGGAGAGGTGACGAAGACGACGGCGCCAACGATACCACAGGCCGCCAATCCCGATTTCGTATTGCAAAACCAACAACGCAATATCGACTCGGTTCGGCTCGCCAATAAGACGATCCTACGCTTCGACTCCACTACGGTTGCTTCGGCATCTTCGGCCTGGATCGCCATGTGGATAATCCGATTTTCCAGCACCTGCATGCGGCATTGTCTCGGCATGCTGAGCATGAAAGATACGAGCATGGCGGCCTGCACCAACTCCGCCTACCAATTGATCGCGGCTTGCGGCGCATTGCGGACGCTGGCAGCCGTCAACTCGCCCCACGTTCCTGCGTTCGCCAAGGTGGTCGGACAAATTTGTTCGGATTGCCAGAAAGAATGCGAGAAATTCCCGGATGCCGCGGAATGCAAGACATGTGGCGAGGATTGCAAGACTTGCGCGGAGGAATGCCGCAAAGTAGCAGCGTGACACTGCAGCTCAATCCATTGGAAACGTAATTGGCGGTCGCGCTTCGATGCAGCAGCGTTCATGGACGGTCACCAATCATTTTGAAGCTCGGCCGCTAAACTACAAAGGTTCGGCAGCACCTTGCTCGCGTAGCGGGACCAATCATGCAGCAAGCTTGGGGTCAGGTTCTTGTGAGGACAACGAGTGAGGTTGTGTGGATCGGGCGCATTTTCATGGCAGCGATCTGCCACAGCGCGCGCTGGTACGGCGCGAGCTCGGCGCGCAGGCCGGGCGCGTCCGCGATGTCGCTGGCGAGGCATTTCGGGCAGACGGTGATGGTTGCACGCTGCAGGCTGCTGCGGACAGGCGCACCTGGCCGCGGTATGATACGGAAAGACCCAATCCCGTCGGAGCAGACTTAGCCATGCGCAATCGCGGCCGCTTCTGCTGCTGCCCGCTGCATGCTGTTCGACATCTCGTTGGTCACTGTGCTCTGCTCTTCAACAGCGGTCGCTGTCGAAGTTACATATTCGCTGACCGCGGTGATGGCCTGCTTGATGGCGGTAAGCGCGTCCGCGACGTCCACTGAAATCGCGTTGAGACTGCCGATCTCGGCTCCAATCTTATCTGTCGCCGCTTTTGCCTGGTTGGCGAGGCTTTTGACCTCGGACGCCACCACCGCAAAGCCCCGGCCGGCTTCGCCTGCGCGTGCCGACTCGATCGTGGCGTTCAACGCCAGCAAGTTGATTTGGCCAGTAATATTATCGATCAACTCGACGATGCCGCTCATGGACTTGGCTGCATCGGTCAGGCGCAGAGACTGAGCGTCGGCCGTGGCAACCTGGTCCACCGCACCCATGGCGGTTTCTCTTGATTTGGTCATGGCCTCCGAGATCTCGCGCACCGAGGCGTTGAGCTCCTCGGCACCTGCCGCGACTGACTCCATCATGGCGCGTACCCGCTCGTTGCCGAGCCGCACCAATACCTGCTTCGTCACATCCGTCGCATACTTCACGACCTTAAATGGCTTACCATTGAGATCGAGAATGGGATTGTAGGACGCCTGGATGTAGACTTCCCGACCGCCTTTGCCGATTCGTTTATATTCGGCTGATTGGTATTGACCGCGATTGAGGCTAGCCCAGAACTCGCGATAATCGGCGCTGTCCCGCCCCGATGGCTCAACAAATATGCTGTGATGTTTGCCTTCGATCTCGCTCAGGGAATAGCCGAGGGCTCCGAGGAAATTATCGTTTGCGGTAATGATCGTGCCGTCCATGTTGAACTCAATCACGGCCTGCGACTTTCCGATGGCCGCTAGCTGCTCCGTGGAATCGGCGTTCCTGAGCTTTTGAACCGTCACATCAGTCGCGTACTTGACGACGCCGAACGGCCTACCGGCCTACCGGCCTCGTCGAGCAGGGGATTGTAGGTCGCAAGTATCCAGACCTCTTTGCCGCCCTTCCCGATCCGCTTGTACTCGGCCGTGCGATATTCACCACGATTTAGCGCGGCCCAGAACTCCCGATAGCCCGTGCTGTCACGTTCGGAAGGCTCGACGAACATGCTGTGATGCTTGCCTTGGATTTCGGCGAGCGAATAACCCATGGTGCTTAAAAAATTTTCGTTCGCGGTGACGATCGTGCCGTCGAGTTTGAACTCTATCATGGCTTGAGCGCGGTCGACGGCGGCGATCTTCGACGCATCGGCGAGGCTACGCAGCTTCTTCAGGGTGACGTCGGTTGCGAACTTGACGATGACGAGTGGCTTGCCGTTACCGTCGAGCACCGGATTGTAGGACGCCTCGATCCAGACTTCATGGCCATCCTTGGCGACCCGCTTGAACTCCGACATCTGGAATTCGCCGCGATTCAGCGCCGCCCAGAATTCGCGATACGCGGCCCCATTCTTCTGCTCGGCCGGCACGAACATGGAGTGATGCTTGCCCTTGATCTCGTCCAGCCTGTAGCCGAAAACATCAAGGAAATTCTGGTTGGCTGATAACACGGTGCCCTCCAGCGTGAACTCGATCATAGCCTGCGACCTGCTGATCGCATCCAAACGAGCCTGGGCATTGTCGTGGTTTTTGCGGCTAAACATTCTTGGCTCCTCGATCAGGATAAAATTGTTATTTGAATTTAAAAGTTTCTGGGGCGAAGCTCAGAGTGGACTGTCCTGGGATGCTGGGAACGCAGCGTCCGACTTCCAGGAACGTCTTCGCAGAAGCCAGCGAGACGGCGAGTTACTCCAAAAGGATCATCGCGCCCGAGACGAGGGCTAGAAATCCCGGCACGCCGGCGACGTCTGCTCGTTGCTTCGAACAGGCGATGCTGCCTCGTCACATCGCTGAGGGAATAGCCCATCAACTCAAGGAATTTCGAATCGGTGCTGACGATTGGGCCGCTCAGATCGATTTTGAGGATGGCCAGATGGTCAATGAGGACTGCAAACTGAGCCTCGAAAAAGAGAAGATCGGACCGCTGTTGCAAAAACATGATCTAATGGATCCAGCGTCACAAAGCCGTTCTGCAATGCACTGTCGAAGAGCGAAATCGACGACGTTCGGAAAATTATACCGATAAGAAAGTAAATTTTTTTTACATAAACTGCGACTACTAAAGTATCGCACCGTGCAACTAAGGCGTGCAACTAAGGTATGGCGCCGAGCTTGGCCTCCGGCTGCTAACGCACTGCTGGCGGCTGCTGCTTAAAACGTAAACAGTTGAGATAGCGGCCCGCAACTTGGTCAGTGATAACCCTTGCAGGCTTTCCGGCTGTAGTGGCCGACAATGGAGATACTCGCGGTCGTTCTGCGCGACCTTCTTCCAGGCAGCCCAGAACTCAACGTTATGCGGTGCACCGCATAACACCGATTATGCGTAGCGCGGGATTATGCGGAGTCATGAGCTGAGGGCTCCGGTTTTTCGGAGCTTTTGTCGTTGTGTCGCTCCGCATAATAACGGGCCGCTGTCTGCGGCGCGAAGCTCTCAAGCATGTGCGGGAGACGGCTTCCTTCGGTGGGAGATCCGCAACACGATGTAACCGGCGATACCGGCTACAAGCGAGCCGGCGAGGATTCCGAACTTCACCCGATCCTGAAGCGCAGGATCATCAAAGGCGAGCAATCCGATAAACAGGCTCATCGTAAAACCGATACCGCACAGCAGAGCGACACCGCATACCTGGCTCCAGCTTGCCATCGCCGGGAGGTCAGCCAGCCCGCTGCGAACCATTAGGAAAACAGCGCCGAACACGCCGATCAGTTTTCCCAACAACAGCCCTCCAGCTACACCCAAGGAGAGGGGTTCGATGAGAACTGCGGGTGTGACTCCGGCAAACGAAACGCCAGCATTGGCAAAGCCGAAGCTGGGCACGATCAGGAAGGCGACCGGAACGTGAAGTGCTCCCTCCAACCTGTGAAGCGGCGAGATGTCTGGCGACGCTTCAGGTGTGCCGGGTGTCAGTTTAATCGGGATCGTCAGCGCTAATAGGACGCCGGCGATTGTCGCATGGATGCCTGAGCGAAGCACCAGCAGCCAGAGCACGACCCCAAGGAGCAAGTAGGGAATGAGGGAGTTCACGCTCCACTTGTTGAGCGCAAACAATACCGCCACAACGATCGCTGCGCCGGCAAGATCCGGCAGCGAAAGTCCGCTGGTGTAGAACAGCGCGATGATGATGATGGCGCCAAGGTCATCCATGATCGCAAGCGCGGCTAGAAATACCTTAAGCGAGGCCGGAACACGCGACCCGAGCAGCGATAGCACTCCCAGTGCGAAGGCGATATCGGTGGCAGATGGAATAGCCCACCCGTGAATGGCCTTCGCGTCAGCACGGTTGAAAACGATATAGATGACGGCTGGAACAAGCATTCCGCCCACAGCTGCCACGCCAGGCAACAGCCGCCGATTCCAGCTCGACAACTGCCCATCCATCATCTCGCGCTTGATCTCCAGCCCTACAAGCAGGAAGAACACCGCCATCAACGCATCATTGATCCAGTGCTGTAGGCTTAATGGGCCTAGATAAGCGTGAAGGCTGGAAAAATAGACCTCGGCGAGCTGAGAATTGGCGGTAATGATCGCGAAGAACGCAACGGCCATCAGAAGAATCCCGCCGGAAGCTTCATTGTCGAGAAAGCGGCGAAGCGTAGAATTGATGCGCCCCTTGGACGGCGGCGGCGTGGAATGATTTGAAGGCATATGTCTGCGTACCTCGAAAACAGGTTTGGTTCGGTCTCCGTTGTGGGGTGAAAACCAAGGCGCACGCAGCACACGCCAAGGCCTGCACGACTATATCTCCTGATGTTGCGGTTGTCAGCGAAACCGGCCGCTGTTTGAAGAAAGTCGATGCAACGCCATCGATGTGTACGCTGCAGGCCGCTGTCCGCGGCGCGCCGCCGTATTGCGGGACGCCGCGATGGTCGATCAGCGCGAACTCGTCATCGTCGCCTTCGTTGGCGTAGATGGGTGCGGTGAAGGACGGATCGTCGAGCTTGACCGAGTGGTATGAGCGGTTGTCCTTCGAGATCGGCGCCAGGCGGTGCCGATCTCGAAGCCTGAGACGATCACGCGCAGGTCTGGCGACTTATCTCGACTTTATTGAAGCGCGGAGCGGTACTGGAAAAACTTTTACATTGGTTCCGGTATGCCGTTCCCTGGAGGGCGAATACCGCATCATCGCGACTGGCGTCAGTTGGCGGACAGCGCGGATGCTCGAAGACGAGTTGTCCGGACCCAACAGAAGTTCACGGATCGAAGCCGCGTCCTTGATTCCTGGCTTGCGGTCAGCGCAGCCGGCGGCCGCTTCTGCGATACCCGCACTCTTTTATTGGTTGACGAAAGTTCCCAAATTAGCGTTCGCGCCATGCATGCGCTGCTCACCGAAGTGGAACGCACCAATGCCCCCGTTCTCTATCTGGGGGATCGCGTTCAGACGCTCGCGGTCCCTGCGGGCTTGGGAATCGATTTGATTGCCCGCACCATCGAGGTAGCCGAGATATCGAAGATTGTTCGACAAAGCGATCCCGAGCTGCGCGTCATGGTCGAGCAATTGGCCAAAGGCGACGTGGCGAGCGCTATCGAAACCATGGCGAGCCGCGGCCAGATCTTCGAGTCGGATGGACAAGCCGCAACCATCAAGGCCGCGGTTGACAACCTGTTCGTCGAGCGCGCTGCCGCACCGGACAAATCTCACCTCCTCATCTGCAAGTCTAACGCCACACGGTTGGCCCTGGACGCTGAAGTCCGCCGGCGACTGCGGGTCGAGGGCGTCCTATCCGGCGACGATGTCACGCTCAATGCCGTCACGCCCTCTGGTCGCCCCTATCGCTTGTCCCTCGCCACGGCGACCGCATCCGCTTCGGCATCCGTTGCCAAATCGACGATGTGGCCGTCATCGATGGCACGACCGGTATCGTCAAAGACATCATCGCTGAGATTGACCGGGAGCGGCGCGCTTCTGTCGAACGGTCGCTGTGAAGGCAACTCGCCGTCTCGCTGTCCGATCGGAAGGCGACGATCAGCCGATCCGATCGATCGGCCGGAGCCAAGGAACCTGGCAACCGCATCTCCTAACTTTCAGGTAACGGTCGATTGGCCCGCCGAGATTCCAATCCTGGAGCGAGAGCTGCGCGCCATCGAAATACTGCTCGGAAACGAATTATCTGACCTCTTGGCAGACCGAAAGGTAGGCACGCGCTCACCCGCAGATAATCGTTGACACCGCAGCACATCAGCTGCGCCAATCTGGGCGGACGGATTGTTATCCGATAGACCGGACGCTTCAATGAACAAGCATGCATTTCATAATTAAATTCAAAATCAACACGACACTCCGCGACGCGTCGCCACGTATTATCGCGTCAGCATGGACGGCAGTTTGCCAACGAAGCCTCCATCCCGAGCCAACGGAAGATCACGTCGAACTTCTGCGAGCAGAACAATTTTTTGATTGCAGAGGAATACGTCGAGGCAAAAACGGCCACCGACGATCGCAGGCCCATACTGCAGAATATGATCGATCGTGCTTGCGCGCCGGATCATCCCTACGACGCGATTGTGTTCTATGCCTTCAACCGTTTCTTTCGCAACGTTGCCGAGATGGAGCTGACGATCCGCAAGTTGCGCAAGCACGGTGTGGAAGTGGTGTCGGTAACGCAGCCGACCGGTGATGACCCCAGTCAGATCTTGGTCCGTCAAATCATCGGGGCGTTCGACGAACACACATCCAGAGAGATAGCCGCTGCCGTCAATGCGGAGAAAATCGATGCCTTCGCGCGATTGATGAAGTCGAAGCTGGATGCTGGCGACACCAACACCCGCAAAGGCTATATCCGCTCGATCATCGACGCGGTCGAGGTCGACGACCGCGTCATCCGGATCATCGGCGGCAAGGATATCCTGCAGGCAGCCATCGCCGGCAAACAGACCGAGAACGGAAGTGTTCGTGGTTTTGTACGCAAATGGCGCACCCGACACGATTCGAACGTGTGACCTTTGCCTTCGGAGGGCAACGCTCTATCCAGCTGAGCTACGGGTGCGAGGCATTCCATTTAGCCGATTGACGCGAGGCAGGCAACGCCCAGACGCGCCGTCCTTCGAAAATCACCGTGGCTGCTCGGAGACTGCCCGGATATGGAGACTGTCCGGATGATGGGCACGCGCCCCGGCGCGACAGGTCAACAACCCAGCGCCACCGGACGAAACGCCTGCAGCAAATGCTGATCGATCTTGCCGCCCATTTCTTCCATGGTCGCAAAGGATTTGGCGTGCGTGAAAGGAAGGCGATAGGCCCGCTTCTCGACCAGCGCGGCATGAATGTCCACGATCGTGGTGAGGCGCACGATGTCGCTAATCTGATCGCCACGCAGGCCATCCGGATAGCCCGAGCCATCAAGCATCTCATGATGGTGCAGAACAACGTCGAGCATCTCGGACGGAAAGCCGCCCTGCCTCAGCAAGGCTTCGTAGCCAAGGCGCGCATGCCGACGAATTTCATTCTTCTCCTCGTTGTCGAGCTTGCCTGGCTTGTCGAGAATCGCGACGGGAATGAAGGCCTTGCCCACATCATGGAGCAAGGCGGCGCGAGCAAGCCGGCGCTGATCTTCCTCGCGCATTCCGAGTTGCTGCGCGAAAGCGGCGGCGAAGCCTGTGACAAACAGACAGTGACGGTAGGTATGAGTATGGTGGCGGCCAACGGTGGCCAACCAGTCACGCAACGAGGAGAGCTTGATCGCCATCAAAATCTCTTGCTCCGCCTCCATGACATCGCTGAATGAGAGCGGAACGCCGGCTGGAAGATTCTCGAAGATCTTCACCAGCACGGCATGAGCTGCGGCAATACCGCGATTCAGAACGTTGGCGTTCGCCGCCGCGCCACTATCGTTGTCGTCCGGAAATGCGGCACGGACACGCTGTAGAACGACTTGCGCATCCAACGGGCGCGAGATGGTATCGGTGGCGCCGAGCGCCCACGCCTGCATCGATTCGTGATGAAGGGCATCTGCAAGAACGAACAGCCGCGGCATCGATCGATAGACCTCGGCGCACAGCTTGCTGCGTACCTGCAGCACGCTTTCGGGGGAACGCAGATTGATATCGACGACGATGCCCGAAAATCGACCGTCCGGCCTGTCCGGAATCCCGGAAGTCAGTGTGGTATCAACGTCGGCTGCGCATTGCAGAATGGCCCACAGATCGCTGCTGCGGTCGGTCCGGTCGGACGCCAGAAGCAGGCGGCGCCTTGTGCGCGATCCGGTTGTGAGCGTCATCGGTCCTCATTGGTGCCAGCCCAACGCTGCGTCACTTTAGCTGATAAGTAGATTCGCGAAGATTAAAGGGCAGTGTTAACGCTGCGTAAGTTGCTCGCCGGAAATTCAACGGACCGGTGAGAATGATCACTGATCCTGCCAACACACGTGGAGACAAAGCGCGAATGTGTTAGAATCCAGCATCAAAGCTTTTTGCGAGTTGCGAGTCGCGAATTTCTGATGATTTCCATTCTTTTGTGCCAGCTAGGCGGCATCATGAAACAGCGGACATTGGTCTTTGGGTCGAGATGGGTCTTCGGGTCGACATGCCTTGTTGCATTTTTAACCGCCTGGACCGCTCCGGCACACGCGCAGCCGACGGTCGTGGGGCCGACATCTTCCCCGCCATTCACGGCAACGCTTTCAAACAACATCCCGTTGGCTATCGGTATGGATGAAATAACTGCCGCATATGCACTCGGCGGGTCACTGAACTACATTGAAGGCCCTCCCGGCGACGAAGTATTTCTAGCGCTCCGAAACTTCAGCGCCAGCGGCTTCTTCAACCAAAAGCATAGACTCTATTTGCAGTTCCGCAGAGGACGTCTCGTGGGCTGGAAGGGCGATTGGGGCCATAACTGGATGTGGCGATAACTGCGGCTATCGTCGAGAGGAATAGCAATTGGCTTGCATGCCGCCGTAAGGTCAGATGTCGCGGCCCATCGATCTGGTCGGCGTGCGCGCCTCGCCTTCTTCGCCGGACATCTCAGGAGTAAGAACGGCGCCTCAGAACCAGCGTTCGTCGACGAGGACGGTGTCGCCGGGGCTGAGCGGCGTAGCGGGGGGGACGCTGATGCGGACGACGCCGCGGGCATCGGTGTGGGTGACGATGACGAGGTCGCGTCTGGCGCGGGGGGAAAAGCCGCCGGCGATGGCGACGGCGCTTTCGACCGTCATATTCGGCACGAACGGATATTGGCCGGGAGCCGCCACCTCGCCAAGAATGAAGAACGGCCGGTAGGCCTCGACCTCGGCGGCGACATAAGGCTGGCGGATGTAGCCGTTGCGCAGCCGCGCGGCGATGGCGGCGGACAGTTCAGCCGGCGTGCGGCCGCGCGCGGTGACGGCGCCGATCAGCGGCATGGTGATGCTGCCGCCGGCACCGACCAGATAGGTGTTGGTGAGACCCTCCTGGCCGTAGACCACGATGCGCAGCCGGTCGCCGGCATCGAGCCGGTAGGCGGGATCGTGCACAACCGGCGGCGGCGCGGCAGCGTAGACAACGGGCGTAGCGGCGATAGCTGGCGTTTCCCACAGACCCGGCGTGTTCCATAGGCCACGGCGAGGGGCGGCCGGCGGCGGCGCAAACGCCATCCGTCCTCCATAGGCCAGCGCATCGAGAGAGTTATGCGGACGGACCATTGCCGTCGGCTGCCGCATGCATCCCGACAACGCCAGCGCGGTTAGCGCAGCAACCAAAGATATTGGAAACGCGCGCGAGAGCTGCACCGGGGCCTGTCCCTTGTCACGAGATCACCCGGTTCTGCACCCGCTATGGTTAACAGAAGGTAACCTCTTCTTTGTGGCGAGATTGGCACCGATGTCCGGCGATTATTCCCGTGAGTAGCCGATCAAGGGCGGTCGTGGCCGGAACAGCAGCATCAGAAGAATGCCCACACCCCCGAGCACTGCGAAAGCGGGCTGATTCAAAACCAGCTTGACGAGATCCCACATCCAGGGTGCCGAGGCTTCGATCTGAGTACGAACCGCTTGCTGGCTGGCTTGATGAATATCGTTCCAGAATTCGCCGAGTTTGGTCAACCGCAGGGTCTGGTCGGCGATTGACCGAGCGCCATCATAAACCAGAAAAATGAAGCCGCCGGCCAGCAGCAGCAACCCGATGAAACGAAAAATCGCCCGGATCATGCCCGTACCAGCTCCTTGTCCGCAGTTGCAGCTCGCCCCTTAGTCCTCAAAGGCACGAAATTCAACCTCGCCAGCGTCTCTTTCGAGTCCTTGCGAAGACCCTTCTTTGCCCACCCACCCGGACGCCGGACCTGCCGGGAGGCGTTGACGCTCGAAAACAGGGGCTCTATAAGACCGCTGATGGCGGTGGGGTGATCCTGCCGCCGCTGTTCTTTGAAAAAGGCCCCTCGCAAGTTTTGAGGACGGCATTTTCGAGAACACCGGAAAACACATTCAGGCTCATCCGCGCAATCGAATGACCGGCCACTGGCTGGCCTCTCGCGAGAGCACTGCCGAAGGATACTTCGAGACCATGGCCAATACGACATCCGCCAAGAAAGCGACACGCAAGATTGCCCGCCGGACCGCCATCAACAGGTCGCGGCGCACCCTGATGCGCGGCTCGGTCCGGATCGTCGAGGAAGCAATCGCGAAGGGCGATCGCGACGCCGCGGTCCAGGCGATGAAGCGCGCAGAGCCGGAATTGATGCGGGCTGGCCAGCAAAACATCATTCATAAGAACAATGCGAGCCGCAAGGTTTCCCGGCTGACGCATCGAATCGCCAAGCTTGCAAAATGAACTGATCGAAGACGTTATTCGTCAGAATATCTCAAAGGGCCTGGCCAATCGCCAGGCCCTTTTTTTGCGCGGACGTGCCAGAATCTTTTATTCACCAGATCAAGTGGAGAAAGAACACTTCAACACGTTACGCCGCATCGCCTTGCGACGACATCAGGCATCCATTGCCACGGCCATTCGATTCGCTCACCTTCCACGATGCGAATACGAGGTACGACGACAAACACCACGATCTGGTCGATTGGACCCATCACAATAGCCATCCGGTTGAGTTCGGCGGCCTACTCTCATTCAGAGTCGACGCTTTCGCACGACTCCCATTTCGATATTTCCATCCTGATATAACCGGAAACTTCGCAAGGGTTCAAAAGACAGCCAAATGAGCGCACGGCTGACGCGGGTTACCCGCAAAAACAGCCAGAAAAAAATGCGCCGAGCTAATCACTTATCTCCATAGTGTGACAGAACACTTCCAAAACGACCTCGCGCTTCGCTCCGCTTCATCCTTTCTTAAAATATTTTAGACAACGCGGCGGATTTGTAACACCTCACGAAGGAGATCGAATCCGCGCGCAGATTCAAACCGTTGCTGATTGGACGCGCTGGAGGTGGAGCAGGTCCTGTGTCCTCATTCGATTTGCGCGACGCAGCCGCGACGCGAAAGACGTTGCGAGAATTGAGGCGTGGTGTATTTCTCTGAGCGTTCGCGACACTCGCGGCTCTTCAGATAGTGCTGTTTAAGAGAGCCTTGGGTGGACGTGCATATCGGCGGCGGTATTCACGTTAGTGACGCTTTCCATGTGATAGCGAATGGCAACTCATAGCAACATGAGAACGGATGTTCTGTGCCGAAATTTCTCGACTGAGACGTTTACGTCAAGCGTTTGCCAGCGAGGGAATACGCTTAGGCCATGCCGCATCTCCGCCACGGGGAGCGGGCGAGTTGACTTAGTGAGTTAGAGTGCGCGCGTAGCGATCCGACAATATGGCGTCGGGTTTCGCAGATTGAATTTGAAATTGATGTGAGAAAATGTCTCGGCTCGGTCCGTCGCAGCGAGGAGGGGGTTTATGTCAAACAAAAACAACACCACCAGATTTCATTCATGGGATTATCTTACGGACGTTTTCACGAACACGACGACATTTTTGCGCGCGCTCAGTCAATCTTCGGGCGGACCCTCTAGCCGCTACTGACATCGCTTTCGTTCCGTTTTCAGCCATCTAAATCGCTCGCGGTGCTTTGCCGAACGATTGTTCATGGCCGAAACGAAGCGCTCCGAAGGATCACAGCGAATGCGTGGCCTTCCGGAGAAGCAGCCGCATCCGAACATCATCAAACCAGAAAAGTCGTCACGAGAAATGTCAGACACAGAACAGGAGCGCTGGTCGCGTGTGAAGGGTCGATTGCGCTCGACCGTTGGAGAGGACATCTATTCGAGCTGGTTCGCGAGAATGGATCTGGAGAGCGTCCATGCCGAGAGCGTCCGTCTGTCGGTGCCGACGCGGTTCCTGAAAAGCTGGATCCAGGCGCATTACGCCGAGCGTGTGCTGGCCTGCTGGCAGGCCGAACTGCCGGACGTTCACCGGATCGATCTTACCGTGCGCTCGGCCATGCGCTGCGCCGCGCCGGTCAGGGAAGCGCCCGCAACCGATGTGCACCGTCTCGAACGCAGTGAGGGCCGGAACGGCAATGAGCTGAAAACGGTTGCGACCGCGCCGGCGTCCGCCAACCACGACGCCCTCGGCGGTTCGCCCCTCGACCCGAGGCTGACGTTTCAAAGTTTCGTCACCGGACGCTCCAATACGCTGGCCCATGCGGCGGCGCGTCAGGTGGCGGAAGGCCGGCGCGGCGACAGCGTGATGTTCAATCCGCTTTACATCCACGCTGGCGTCGGTCTCGGCAAAACCCATCTGCTGCAAGCCGTCACGTGGGCGGGCAATGCGGGCACCGAGCGCAGAGTGCTCTACCTGACGGCGGAGAAGTTCATGTATGGCTTCGTCGCCGCTCTCAAAACGCAGACTGCGCTTGCTTTCAAGGAAGCACTCCGCGGCATCGACGTTCTCGTCATCGACGACTTGCAGTTCCTGCAAGGCAAATCGACACAGGCCGAATTCTGCCACACGTTGAATGCGCTCATTGATGCGGGCCGCCAGGTCGTCATTGCAGCCGACCGGCCGCCGTCCGACCTGGAAAGCCTCGACGATCGCGTACGATCCCGGCTAGCCGGCGGGCTCGTGGTCGAAATGGGTTCGCTCGGCGAGGAGCTTCGGCTTGGCATTTTGAGATCGCGCGTTGAAGCTGCGCGCACGCATCACGCCAGTTTCGACGTGCCTGAGCAGGTTTTGGATTATCTGGCGAAAACGATCACGCACAACGGGCGCGACCTCGAGGGGGCGATCAACCGGCTTCTGGCGCACAGTAAGCTCAACGCCCAGCCGGTCACTCTCGAAATGGCCGAGCGCGAGGTCCGTGACCTGGTCCGTCCCCAAGAACCGAGGCGCATCAAGATCGAGGACATCCAGCGGGTCGTCGCGCGGCAGTACAATGTCAGCCGCTCGGACCTTCTGTCTTCGCGCCGCACCGCCAATGTGGTACGGCCGCGGCAGGTCGCAATGTATCTCGCCAAAACGCTGACGCTGCGTTCCCTGCCCGAGATCGGCCGCCGGTTCGGGGGGCGAGATCATACCACCGTGCTGCACGCCGTCCGCAAGATCGAGGCGCTGGTGTCGAAAGACGTGACGCTCTCCGACGAAGTCGAATTGCTGAAACGCCAGCTTCAGGAATAGGCGCGGCGCGAACTTTCTGCCAAAATATCGGGAAAAGGCCAGACCGGAGCGAGCCGCAGGCTTGCGCCGGACGGGCTTCCGCGCCACCTTGCGGTCCCGCCGAATTTAAGCAAAATCGGCGTTGAACTCGGGGTTTACGTGCCGCGGTCCCGCGGCATTTTCAGCACATGACGGGAATTTGATCGGGCGGATTTGCAATGAAGGTCACCGTCGAACGCGCGCAACTGCTGAAATCGCTTAGCCACGTGCATCGCGTGGTCGAACGGCGGAATACGATCCCGATCTTGGGAAACGTGCTGGTTCGCGCCGAAACCGCCAAATTGTCGCTGAAGGCCACCGATCTCGATCTGGAGGTGACGGAAACGCTGGTGGCGGAAACCGGAACCGGCGGCTCGACCACGGTTCCGGCGCACATGTTCTACGACATCGTCCGCAAGCTGCCCGACGGTTCGCAAATCGTGCTGGAAGGCGACGGCGACCGCTCGGTTTTAACCATCCGCGCCGGACGCTCTCGCTTCACCCTGCAGACGCTGCCGGAGAACGATTTCCCGGACCTCGCGGCTGGCGACATGACGCATGCCTTTTCGCTGGCTGCAGCGGACCTGAAACGGCTGATCGATCGTACCCAGTTCGCGATCTCGACCGAAGAGACCCGTTACTATCTCAACGGCATCTACCTGCACGGCGCGGGCAGCGCAAAGAGCGCGACGCTGCGCGGCGTTGCGACCGACGGTCACCGCCTGGCGCAACTCGATCTCGCGCTGCCCAAGGGTGCTGAGGGAATGCCCGGCGTCATCATCCCGCGCAAGACTGTCGGCGAGGTGCAGCGGTTGATCGAGGACAGCGAGGCCGAGATCGGGATCGAATTGTCGCAGGGCAAGATCCGCTTCACCATCGGCCACGTCGTGCTGACCTCCAAGCTGATCGACGGCACCTTCCCGGACTACGGCCGAGTGATCCCGCAGAACAACGATAAGGAACTGGTCGTCGACAAAAAGGACTTCGAGGCCGCGGTCGATCGCGTCTCGACGATTTCCAGTGAGCGCGGCCGCGCCGTGAAGCTGGCGTTATCAGCGGGCAAGCTGGTTCTGTCCGTGACCAACCCCGATTCCGGCAGCGCCACCGAGGAACTCGAGGTCGAATACGCCTCCGACGCACTCGATATCGGATTCAATTCACGCTATCTCCTGGACATCGCCGCGCAAATCGAAGGCGAAGCTGCGGTGCTAAAGCTCGCCGACCCCGGGTCACCAACGCTGGTGCAGGACAGGGATTCCAAGGGCGCGCTCTACGTGCTGATGCCGATGCGGGTGTGATGGCCCTTTAGCCGCACCCGGCGACAACGAACCAACATCAAAGTCACGCCCACGAAGGCGGGCATACAGTATTCCGTTGGACATCCATTGCCCGCATCGCACCTTATGGACGACCGGATCATCGTGCCTTCGCGGATGATGACCGGGGATGTGATAATCGTTGCCCATGATCCCCTCCCGCATTCGCCGTTTGAGCCTCACCCGCTTCCGCAACTACCGCGCCGCGACGTTCGAGACGCATAGCGAGATGGTCGTGCTGGTCGGGCCAAACGGCGCCGGCAAGACCAATTGCCTTGAGGCCGTATCGCTCCTGTCGCCGGGACGCGGATTGCGGCGTGCCACGCGCGAAGACATCGCTGACAACACGGACGACGGCTCCTGGGCGGTGTCGGCCGAGGTGCAGGGCGCGCTCGGTCTTGCGACGCTCGGCACCGGCATCGACGCGCCGAATGATGAAGCCGCACCAAGCGCCCGGCGCTACCGGATCGATCGCGAGCCCGTCGCATCGGCAGCCGCTTTCGGCGACCACCTGCGCATGGTGTGGCTGACGCCTTCGATGGACGGCTTGTTCGCTGGTGCGGCATCGGAACGGCGACGCTTCCTCGACCGCCTGGTGCTGGCGATCGACAACGATCATTCCGGCCGCGTCGCGGCGCTGGAGCGCAGTCTACGCTCGCGCAACCGCCTGCTCGAGATGCGCAACTACGACGATCTCTGGTGCAGCGCCGTCGAACGTGAAACCGCAGAGCTTGCCGTTGCGGTCGCAGCGATGCGCGCACAAACCGTCACTCGCCTTTCCGCCGCATTGGAGGCGCGCGGCGGAGCCTCCTCATTCCCTTCGGCAAGAATCGGTATCGGCGGCTGGATGGAAAACGCCCTGCTCACCGCGCCGGCCACGACAGTGGAAGACCGTTACCGCGAGATCCTGCGCGCGAACCGCGCCCGCGATGCCGCCGCCGGCCGCACGCTCGATGGCCCGCACCTCACCGACCTCGAAGTGATCTATGCGCCCAAGAACATGCCGGCGAAGGACGCCTCCACCGGCGAGCAGAAAGCGCTCTTGATCGGGCTCGTGCTGGCCCATGCGGGTCTCGTGGCCGAGATGACGGGGATCACACCGCTGCTGCTGCTCGACGAGGTGGTGGCGCACCTCGATCCTGACCGCCGCAGCGCGCTGTTCGGCGAACTCAAAGGTCTCGGCGCCCAGGTCTGGATGAGTGGAGCCGACCCGGCCGCGTTCGCCAACGTCGGCGCCGGCAGCGAGATTTTCGACGTCGACTCGGGACGGATCGCCCGCCGGGCACCGGCATCGCTTTGAACCAAAGGTTCATCCTGCACGACTAGAGTTTGTTCAACGGCGTTGAATCAGACTCCATGCTCGTCCTTTTGAACGGGGATGATCCTATCCGAAAATCGGTTCTCATTTTTCGGGACCATGCTCCAGGCTTTGTACGACATCCTGACCGGCGCACTTGCCGCCCGCCCCTTTTGGTGTTTTCCGGAGAGATCAATCATGCCAGCACCGAAATGCCGACCTCACGCGCCGGCACGTCGATACGTTCTGGCTGCATTCTGGCTGGCGTGGATTGCCGGCGCGTCAGTAGCGATGGCGGAGAGCGGCATGGTCGAGGTCAACCAGTTGCCGCGCCTTCCGGACGCGCAGGAAACCACGGACTCGCAACCCGACCGCGTGGTCTACACGGTGCAGGGCGTGGTGCCTTCCACAGTTCAGTCGGTGAAGACTTTGATGACCGACACTGGCTGGATGCAATATGTGCGGCCACTCGAGGAGACGGCGACCGGTCTGCTGTTCAAGAAGGGCGTCCATGGCCTGTCGGTATCCTTCACACAGGCTCTCGGCCGCCCGGACCGATCCGCGGTCCATTACAGCGCCAACCGGATCTACGCCGACATTCCGTTTCCACCGGGAGCAACGGATATCGTCTACGATGAGCGCAGGCCTTACTTCAGCTGCACAGCCCCCGGCAACACCGACGCGAATCTTGATTTCTTCAATCGCGAACTCACCGCAACCGGGTGGACGGCGTTATCCGCCGACGACGCCAAGACGCGCTGGCCGAATGCCGCAATCGACGACAAGATCGACAATGGTGCGCGCGCCCATTTCAGGCGTGACGATCGTGACAGGCAGTTACCGATCATGGTGTTGTTACGGCGACTCGATGACGACAAAACCGCTGTCGACATCAGGATCGCGCCATTTGCCCTGCCGCAGGATCTTCATGCGGGTCCCGATATGGACGGCCTGCCGCGGCCGGACCGTATCATAAACGCCGGAACCACCGGCAACGTGACGTCGGATCACCGGGAGGCGCACGCCACGGTGACCGCCGAGATGCCTGCCGTGCTCGCCTTCTATCGTCGCGAACTGTCCGCGCGTAACTGGAAGGAAGAGGCCAAGGGAGCGATCATCACACCGGACGAGGTGTCGCTCAATTTCACCTCCCCTGAAGAGACGGGCACGCTCAAGCTCGGCCACAAACATGATCTGACCCTCGTCAGCTTCGTCATGCAGGTGACGCCGGCCGCACTGGCCGCCCGGGCGCGCGCGAAAAAGCAGGCCGACGACGATTTCATGAAGGACGCGATGTCGATGGCGACGGAGCTGATCGCAGCCGACAGTGCTCATCGCGCGCAACAATCCGCGAAGCTGTCGGATGCTCCCTTGCATGCGCAGTCGGGCAAGGCCACGCCAATCCCGCTGCCGGAAGGCGCGGAGAATGTCGAGTTCGATGGCTCGGACGGCAAACTCGAGTTCGAATCACAATCGAGTGTGAAAGCGCTTGCAGGTTTTTATCGCAGCGCCCTGAAGCCGCTCGGCTGGAAGGCGCAGCCGTCGGTCATCAACAATCCCAACATGGCCGCGATGCAGTTCTCCAAGGGCGGCAAGGAGATTTCGATCACCGTCATGCAGATGGGCCCGAAAACCAATGTCAGCGCGAACGGTTCGGGTCTCGAGATGGCGAATGCCGACGCCGATGCCACCAATGATCAGTCGGCTGCGAAAGCGGCCCCAAAACCGCTCGAAGCTGAGCCGGATTCCGCGTTGCCGGTCCCGAAGGAACATACCTTGAGTTCCCTCTCAACGGGCAAGCTGCCGGGCAGCGATGCACCGTTCCGCCAGGAACTCGAGGCCAGTATTCCGGCCGATCTGGCTTCCGTGCTTGCCTTCTATCGCGAGGAACTGGGCAAACGCGGATGGAAGGAGTTGCCGGACCGCGCGATCACCCAACCGGATCACGTCCAACTGGCATTCACCTCTCCCGACGGCCCGGCCATGTTGAAGCTCGGCCGCCAGAACGCCGAGACCACCGTCAACCTCGCGCAGAAGATTCCGGCCGCCGCCGCCAAGGGCGAAGTGCTGCCGAAGCCGGGTCAGGCGAGGCTGATGCTGGGCAACATGGGACAATCGGACGCCACCATCACCATCAACAAGCAGACCATCAAACTGGCGGCAGGCGCAGGCGGCCCGCAATCAAGCCAGCATCCCGCGCTCGATTTGCCGCCCGGCAAATACAAGTACGCAACGAAGGTGGCCGGACGCCCCGCCAAGTCGAGTCAGATTGAGTTCGGCGCCGACGATGCCTGGGGCCTGATGCTCGGGCCCGATGGCGATGTGCTGGCGCTGCAGGCTTACTGATGTAAAGCGCATGTCTACGCCGAGGTTCAAACCAGCCAACTGACTTGCTCCTCGGCGACCATCAGTTCGATGTATCGGATCCGCTCCGGATGCGGTTGAGCGGATTGTTATCCGCCGCAATCGGAATGCGGCCTAGCGGCTGTTTTCAGAGTCGCGAATCGCCGTTTTAAGGGCCCCGCGAATCGCCTTTTCCCGTCCTTGAAAAACCGGATAAAAATCACATCTATTCAATAACTTGAAGCGGGTCACTTTGCGCTAGGCGCGGTGCCGCTTTCATGCCAGAAATAGACTTCTCAGCCGCATGTACCGCATATATCTCGGGACACCCTCTGAAGGCCTTTCATGATTGAACCTGCCCGGCAGCAAATTGCCGATACCGAATCTGTCACGCCAATCGAATATGGCGCGGAATCGATCAGGGTTCTCAAGGGCCTCGACGCCGTGCGCAAGCGGCCGGGCATGTATATCGGCGATACCGATGACGGCTCCGGTCTGCACCATATGGTCTATGAAGTAGTCGACAACGCCATCGACGAAGCGCTGGGAGGACATGCCACCGCCGTCGAGGTCATCCTCAACGCCGACAATTCGGTGACCGTACGCGACGACGGTCGCGGCATTCCCGTCGACATTCACAAGGGTGAAGGCGTTTCCGCGGCTGAAGTCATCATGACGCAACTGCACGCCGGCGGAAAATTCGATCAGAATTCCTACAAGGTCTCCGGTGGGTTGCACGGCGTCGGCGTCTCTGTGGTCAACGCGCTCTCCAGCAAGCTGATCCTGCGCATCTGGCGCAAGGACAAGGAACACTTGATCGAATTCGCCCATGGCGATGCGCTGGCGCCGTTGAAAGTCGTCGGCGACGCCGGCGGCAAGCGCGGCACCGAAGTCACCTTTCTCGCGTCGACCGAGACTTTCACCAGCGTCGAATATGATTTCGCCACGCTGGAGCATCGTCTGCGCGAACTCGCGTTTCTGAACTCGGGCGTCAACATCCTGCTCTCGGACATGCGTCACGCCGTCGAGAAGCGCGAGCAGATGATGTACGACGGGGGCGTCACCGAGTTTGTCAAATATCTCGACCGCAACAAGAAAGCGATGGTACCGGATCCGATCATGATCCGCGCCGACATGAACGGGATCAATGTCGAGGCGGCGTTGTGGTGGAACGACAGCTACCACGAGAATGTTCTGTGCTTCACCAATAACATTCCGCAGCGCGACGGCGGCACCCATCTGGCCGGATTCCGCGGCGCGCTGACGCGGCAGGTCAACGGCTATGCCGAAGCCATGGCCAAGAAGGAGAGAATCGCGCTGACCGGCGACGACTGCCGCGAGGGCCTCACCGCGGTGCTTTCGGTGAAAGTGCCGGACCCGAAATTCTCGTCGCAGACCAAGGACAAACTGGTGTCGTCGGAAGTACGGCCCGTGGTCGAGAACGTCATCAATGAGGCGCTCGCCGCCTGGTTCGAGGAACATCCCACCGAGGCGAAGCTCATTGTCGGCAAGGTTGTCGAGGCCGCTGCCGCCCGCGAGGCCGCGCGGAAGGCGCGCGAACTGACACGGCGTAAGGGTGCGCTCGACGTCGCCTCGCTCCCCGGCAAGCTCGCCGACTGCCAGGAACGCGACCCGGCGAAGTCGGAACTGTTCATCGTCGAGGGCGACTCGGCCGGCGGCAGCGCCAAGCAGGGACGCAACCGCGAATTCCAGGCCGTCCTGCCGTTGCGCGGCAAGATCCTGAACGTCGAACGCGCGCGCTTCGACAAGATGCTGTCGTCGGAGCAGATCGGCACGCTGATCACCGCGCTCGGCACCGGCATCGGCCGCGAGGATTTCGATCTCGCGAAGCTGCGCTATCACAAGATCATCGTGATGACCGACGCCGACGTCGACGGCGCGCATATTCGCACGCTGCTGTTGACCTTCTTCTTCCGCCAGATGCCGGCGCTGATCGAGGCCGGCCATCTCTATATCGCACAGCCGCCGCTCTACAAGGTGACCCGCGGCAAGTCCGAGCAATACCTGAAGGACGAGCGGGCGCTGGAGGACTATCTGATCGAGACCGGCCTCGACGACTGCGTGTTCAAGCTCGCCACCGGCGAAAACCGCGGCGGACGCGATCTGCTGGCGCTGGTGGAGGACGCCCGCGTGATCCGGAACGTGCTGCAGAATCTGCATAGCCGTTACAACCGCGAGGTGATCGAGCAGGCGGCGATCGCCGGCGTGATGAATCCGAGGATCACCGAAAATCTGGCCACTGCCAACGCCGCCGCCGATTACATCGCGAAGCGGCTGGACGCGCTCGCCGACGAAGTCGAACGCGGGTGGATCGGCCGCTTTGCGGAAGGTCAGGGCTTTTTCTTCGAGCGCACCGTGCGCGGCGTCAAGGACGTCGCCATCATTGACGACGCGCTGCTTGGCTCGGCCGATGCGCGCAAGCTGGATGAATACGCCGCGAAGCTGCAGGACGCCTATCCGCGGCCCGGCCTCTTGCGCCGAAAGGATACGGAAACCGCAATCCATGGTCCGGTCAGTCTGTTCGAGGCGGTGACCGACTCAGGGCGCAAGGGCGTGGCGCTGCAACGCTACAAAGGCCTCGGCGAGATGAACCCGGACCAGCTCTGGGAAACCACGCTCGACACCGGCGAGCGTACCCTGCTGCAGGTGAAGATCAAGGAGGTCGACGAGGCCGACGACATCTTCACCAAGCTGATGGGCGATGTGGTTGAACCGCGCCGCGAGTTCATCCAGGACAACTCGCTCAGCGCCAATGTGGACGTGTGAATCTGCGGCATCTCAAAAGGCGCGTCCCGGCCCAGCACGGATAGCGATTGCGCGAGCTATCGCACGACACCGGACGTGAATCCGGGTCTACGATGCGGCGGTTTGATTTCCTTTTTCAGGAAGCATCGCGCGGCTTTGCCGGCGTATCCCGGCCGCGCATAGGTCCAGGCCCGGCACTTGCTATCGGTATCGCAGGCATGCCTGCAAATCTGATCGGCGTCGGCTCTATCGTCTTTCTTGACTTCGAAATTGCGATAGTCGCCGCCCGAGCGATCGGTGGAGGTCTCCACCGGGCCGATCCGTCGCTCGATCACGCCCGCGCCGCGAACGCCGGACACGCAACACCGGTTCGCGATCCGCGGCGGTACGGCATTCTTGAGCCAGCACACCGCGGTTTCCGACCGTTCGGTGGGATAGCTGAAACTCCAGGCTCGGCAGTGGCGGTCGCGTTCGCATGCCAAGCCGCAATCGGCCGGATCGCCCGAGCGCAGCGGCGCCCGCAGATAGTCAGCGCCCGGCCGATCGAAATTCGTCTGGGCATAGGCCGGACGCGTCGCCGGAACGGAGATCGACAACAGCCCTGCCAGCAGCGTCAGGCCGACCTTGAATGCATAGACTTTCATCACCTGCCGCAAAACGACGTATCCCGAACAAGGACGTGCGCGGATGGGATTCATTAAATCGCGACCTCGATGTACGTCGGATGAACAATTGCCGCGAAACAACCCGCTGACCCAATGATCCCTCGATTCGGCAGAATCGAATCTCCCACACCCGCAAAGCAAACGGAACGGATTTGTATTTGTCGCCCGTTCCGCCGCCTGTTCGCGACGCGACCCAAGGCTCCTCTAAAAAGCGTATTCGCTATAGGCGGGTTCCACGGACCCAGCCCACGCGCCGTTGAACTTCTCCAGCATCTCCTCTGCCGGAGAGCGGCCCGAATCCAGAATTTGATCGAGCGGCTCCAGATGCCGCGACTCATCGCGACCGAAATGGTCAATACGGCCGCGCCGGCGCAGGCCTCCATGCGCCAGCATAAGGCACTCCTTGGCAATTTCGAACAGATAGTGATTCTTGATCCGAGCCTTGAACCCCAAGCGCGAGACGTCATCGCGCCACGCCTGCCGTTCCTGTGCATTCCAGCGCTTCGCGATGTCCCACGCGGCATCGAGACTGGCGTCGTCATAGAGCAACCCGACCCAAAACGCCGAAAGCGCCGGCAGACGCGTCCAAGGCACGCCGTCGGCGCCGCGCATTTCCAGATACCGCTTGAGCCGTACCTCCGGGAAAATTGTCGACAGATGATTGGCCCAGTCCGAAAGGGTCGGCCGCTCGCCGGGGATGGCCTTATTCCTGCCGTCAAAAAAATCACGAAACGAGGAGCCGGATACGTCGATATAATTTTCGCCGCGCTTGACAAAATACATGGGAACGTCGAGCGCGTAGTCGACCCAGCGTTCGAAACCCATGCCGTCCTCGAACGCCCAGGGGATCATTCCGGCGCGAGCGTTGTCTGTGTCGCGCCAGATTTCCGAACGATACGACAGGAAGCCATTCGGTTTGCCTTCGGTGAACGGAGAATTTGCGAACAGCGCGGTCGCAACCGGCTGCAACGCCACCGACACCCGCAGCTTCTTGACCATGTCGCTTTCGGACGAGAAGTCGAGATTGGTCTGCACCGTGCAGGTTCGAAACATCATGTCGAGGCCGTAGCGGCCGACCTTCGGCATGTAGTCGCGCATGATCCTATAGCGGCCCTTTGGCATCATCGGAATCTGCGCCAGCGACCAAGAAGGCGTCATGCCGAGGCCGAGGAATCCAATACCGAGCGGCGTCGCGATCTCCTTGACCTGCGCCAGATGCGCTGCAAGCTCGGATTGGGTCTGATGCACTGTCTCGACCGGCGCACCCGACAGTTCGAACTGTCCTCCCGGCTCCAGTGAAATCGCACCACCCCCGGTGACGTCATAAAGACCGATGATGTTGCCCTGCTCCATGATCGGCTCCCAGCCGAGCAGCAGTTGCATACCTTCGAGCAAGGCGCCGATGCCGCGCGACCCTTCGTAAGGCACCGGGTCGTGGCCCTGAAGCGTGAACGGAGTTTTCTCGTGCTCGGTGCCGATGCGGAATTCGGACGAAGGCTTCGCGCCTGCCTCCAGCCAAGCCACGAGTTCGTCGCGCGATTGCAGCGGCGTCATATCGATCTGGTCACGCGCCATGAAAGATCCCGATGCGGGGCGTTGCGATCGAGCGCACGCGGTGTCGGTTTAGAAGAGTATCGAGCCGTGGCCCGCAATCGCGAAAGATGAAAGAGACATCATCGCGCGGACGCACCGTCTCTCACTGCAAGCGCCTGAGCCTCATTGCAGGAACAACCGGGCCGGTCAAGCAGCCCGCAAAGCATTGCGGCGTCAACCGAGAGTTTGGAGCCGACTTGCCGCTCGACCACCGCCAGAATTCTGACGGACCAAGCTCGTGGTCGCTGACTATTCGTTTGCGATGCAAAAGGTAGAGCTTGCTTACGAATCGGCTCGGCTTAAATGACCTGACGGCTCCGGAATGCTTGGAAATAATCAGAGCACCATCACGAAAACCCGGTCGCACGGTAGAACCGAAACACAGCAATCTTAAGTTGTATAAATAAAAACTATGCACGCTTAAGGTGTTGATCCTGCACGTCACAGTCTCAAAATGACAGTTTTGGCGAGCAGCGCCCAAGTCTTTAACTCCTTGTTTACCGTAACACGAAAAGGTTGAGCCTCGAGGGCGGGACCCGCGCCGGTTTGGAATTGTCTTATTCCAGACAGGCTCTGGGAACGTGAGGGCGCATCTTGCGCGGTCGACACTGGACGAAAGCATGAATTCGCGTGGATCGTCGAGCGACGACGGAATCGAACCATCCGATCGCGAGGGTGCGGACGCTGCCGCGCGGTCCGCCGGCGTATCCCGCGACGACGGGCTCAGCCCCGACGCTGGCGGTTTCATACCGGATCCAACGCAGCCGGTAGTCTCGAGCCAGGATGACCGCGACATGGCGGACATTCATCAGCGGCTGGATTCCATCACGCGCCAGATCGATCAGTTGTCGAGCCCGGCCGCAAACGGCGAACCCGCGGTCGCCCGCCAGCTCAACGATGCCATTTCGCGGCTCGATGCTCGGCTCGCCCGAGTCGCCGTCCAGACACCCACAGAGAATACGCAGCAACACGCCTACAGGGCCGATCGAGGCGTAGCCGAGGTTTATAATCGATCGCCATCACCGGAGCCTGTCACGCTCGAAGTTGCGATAGCGGAAGTCATCGCGCGCCAGCACGAACTCGATGAGACTTCACGCGCGTCGTCCTCTTACAGCTCAGCACCTGCAGCCTCAGCGATGAGAACACCGCGACCGGCGGCGGATTTCTCCGGCCTCGAACGGCAACTGTTCAAAATCACGAGCCAGATCGAATCGTTGCAACGCCCGGACGGGATCGAGCAGTCGATCGCCGCATTCCGCATCGAGCTGGCCGGTCTCCGTCATGTCATTACCGAAGCTATGCCGCGTCGTGCCATCGAGCCGATCGAAAACGAGATTCGTTTACTTTCGCGGCGCATCGACGAGGTCCGTCAGAACGGCAGCGATGGTCAGGCGCTGTCGAATATCGAACGCTCCCTCAATGAAATCTACGACGCGCTGCGATCGCTGAAACCGGCGGAACAGCTCGCAGGATTTGACGACGCGATTCGCAATCTCGGCAGCAAGATCGATACGATCGTGCGCGGCGATACCGGAGCGATGCAGCAGCTCGAGAACGCAATCGGCGCGCTTCGCGGCATCGTTTCCAACGTTGCCTCCAATGACGCGTTGGTGCGGCTCAGCGACGAACTCAACATGCTGTCGTCTAAAGTCGATCAGCTCGGCCGATCTAAGAGCCACGGTGATTCTTTCTCCGCGCTCGAACAGCGCGTGGCCGCACTGACGGAGACCCTCGAAAACCGCGAAAGCCCGGCCTCGGGCAGCAGTTCCGAACAACTTGAGGAGGCGGTGCGGGCGCTGTCCGAGCGTCTCGACCGGCTGCCGGCCGGCCACGACTCGTCCTCGGCGCTGGCGCACCTCGAACAGCGGGTCTCATTGCTGCTCGAACGCCTGGAGGCCGCCGGCGAACATTCAGGACCCAATCTTGGTCGCGTCGAGGAAGGTTTGCAGGACATTCTGCAATATCTGGAACGGCAGCAGGCCGGTCTGGCGGCGCTGGCCGAGAACGGTCCACGAAGCGCCGGCCCGACCATGGACAGCGAGGTCGTCGAGGCGATCAAGCGCGAACTGTCCGAGATGCGCTTCTGCCAATCGGAAAGCGACCGTCATACCCAGGACTCGCTCGAGGCCGTTCACAACACGCTCGAGCATGTCGTTGACCGGCTGGCGATGATCGAAAGCGACCTTCGCGCGGTTCGCGCCCAGCCCGTCCGGGCCGAGCCGTCCCACGACGGGATGCCGAAACAGACGACAACAGGTCTGCCGCCCAAGCCCGAATTGCCGAACCCCGTGTTGTCGCAGATGGCCACACAGTCCGCTCCGGCCGTCACCGCAACAGCGGCGCCGATCCCGCCGCGCACGGTGGGTGAAGTCCTGATTCCGAGAGACACTTTCGATCCCGCGCGAGTTCCGCAATCCGCAACCACGCGGCCGCCGCAACCGCGCCCCGCGATTGATCCGGATCTGCCACCTGATCACCCGCTGGAGCCCGGCACCCGTACGACAGAACCCGCAGCTTCGTCGTCAGAGCGCATCGCAGCCTCCAAAAGCGTAATCGACGACATTGCCGCCGCGCTAGAACAATCGGGTTCAACAAATTTCATTGCCGCCGCGCGCCGCGCCGCTCAGGCAGCAGCCGCCACGGCGCCGTCGCCCGACAAGGCTGGCCGAACCAAGATCGCCATCGAACCAGCCCGTCCTGCCACAGGCGGATCCGGCATCACCTCCAATATCCGCTCGCTGCTCGTCGGAGCGAGCGTGGTGGTCATCGTTCTCAGCAGTTTCAAGTTCGCGATAACACTGCTCGACAGCTCTCCGCGCGAGACCCTCAGCAAGAGCAGCCCAGCTGCTCCCGTGACGAAGCCGTCAGCCGACGCCGACGCCGGACCCGGCACTGAAACTCCGCCATCGCCGTCGATGATCGCGCCCACGCCGATCGACCGCCACTCGATGATTGCACCGTCGGCCGGCGACAGTGCGGCTCCGACCGCAGACCCGTCAGATGCGGCGCCTGCGAGCCAGCCGGAGTCCACATCCGCCGACGACGTCACCGGTACGGTCCCGGACGCACACACGCTCGAACCGGCTGCAACTCCGCCTTCCGAATCACTCCCCGAGAGCATCGGCGGCGCTACGCTGCGCACCGCCGCGCTCCATGGTGACGCCGCGGCCGCATTCGAAGTCGGCGTTCGCTATGCCGAAGGCAAAGGCGTCACGATCAATTACGACGAGGCCGCGAAGTGGTACGAACGCGCGGCGCATGCCGGCATCGTGCCTGCCATGTTTAGGCTCGGCACCCTGCACGAAAAGGGGCTCGGCGCGAGTAAGGACGTCGATACGGCGCGGCGTTATTATATGCAGGCGGCCGACCGAGGCAACGCCAAGGCGATGCATAACCTCGCCGTGCTCGATGCCGATGGCGGCGGCAAGGGCGCCAACTACACGAGCGCGGCGCAATGGTTTCACAAGGCGGCCGAGCGGGGAATAGCCGACAGCCAATTCAATCTCGGTATTCTTTATGCCCGTGGCATTGGCGTCGAACAGAATCTCGCGAAATCGTACAAGTGGTTCAGCCTCGCCGCCGCACAAGGCGACGTGGATTCAGGTCGCAAGCGCGACGAGGTCGCCAAGCGACTCGATCCGCAGTCGCTCGCTGCGGCCAAGCTGGCGGTTCAAACGTTCGCGCCCACGCCTCAGCCCAACGATGCCGTCAACGTTCCAAGTCCTACCGGCGGATGGGACAGCGCGACCGCAAAGCCCCACGCCAAAGCCGCGCCGCGCAAGTCCGCGACTGCGAATCCGACGATAGCGCGGAATATCGCGCGTTAATCCAGATTCATCAACTTCGGGTGTAACGGCGGAGCAGCAGGCCCGGCCGTCATCAATTCTTTAACCCCGGCCGCCGATGATTTCGGCTATGCAGGGGTGCGGCTCGCGGCCGTGCCGCGACTGAAGGTCCAAGCTGCGAAAGGCGCCGGCCAGCCAGCAGCCAAATCCGAAGACAACGCGCGTGCAGCTTTATCTCCCGATCGCCGATATTCCGGTCAACGTGTTCCTCATCCTGGCGATGGGGGCAGCTGTGGGGTTCGTATCGGGGATGTTCGGCATCGGGGGAGGCTTCCTGATGACACCGCTGCTGATCTTTGTCGGCATCGCCCCGGCGGTTGCCGTTGCAACGGTCACAAGCCACATCGCGGCCTCATCTTTCTCCGGAGCGCTGTCCTACTGGCGCAAGCGGGCTGTTGATCCGATGCTCGCGCTGGTGCTGCTGAGCGGCGGCATTGTCGGAACCATATTCGGGGTCTGGACCTTCACGCGTCTGCGCTCGCTAGGACAACTCGATCTTTTGATCGCACTCTCCTACGTTGTGCTGCTGTCCGGCGTCGGCGCGGCGATGTCCTGGGAAGGGCTACGCGCCATGCTTCGGGCCCGCAAAGGAGGGACCCTTCCGCTGCGCCGCTCGGGCGGCCATGGCTGGGTCCACGGCCTGCCGCTGAAAATCCGGTTCAAGCGCTCCAAGATTTACCTTTCGGCCATTCCGGTGATCGTCATCGGCCTCTTGATCGGCTTCATCGGTGCGATCATGGGCATCGGCGGAGGCTTCATTCTGGTGCCGCTGCTGATCTACCTGCTGCGCGTACCGACGTCGACTGTGATCGGCACCTCCATGATGCTCACACTCATCACCATGACGTTCGCCACGGTGCTGCACGCCGCCACCAACCATCTCGTCGACGCTGTGCTGGCATTGATCCTGATGACCGGCGGTGTGACCGGCGCACAATTCGGCGCACGCGCCGGCCAGCGCATCCGGGGCGAACACCTTCGGTTACTGCTCGGGCTGTTGATTCTGGCGGTCGGTGTTCGCTTCGCGATCGAACTGGGTATCCGACCTACTGATCTCTACGCCGTCCGCGAAGCGACGGGCGGCATATGAGGATGCGCGCAACATGGTCGGCCGGACTTGCGCTGTTGCTATGGGTCATGCTCGGCGCGGACGATGCGCGCGCCGAGCACCTTATCGTCTCCGTATCGAACCATCGCGTCACCGTCACGCCGAACTATTCCGGCGAGGAACTGGTGCTGTTCGGCTCGATCGAGCGTGACGGCGGTGCGCCGCTTCCGTCCGCCGGCTACAATCTCGTCGTAACTGTCAGCGGCCCTCCCGCAGACATGATCACGCGCCGCAAGGAGCGGTGGTTCGGCATCTGGGTGAACGCCAGTTCCCGGCAATTCCTCCAGGTTCCGGCCTATCTTGCGGTGTTCGCCGACCGGCCGCTGGACAAGATCGCCGCGCCGGACATCCTGCGCCAGCAGCGACTCGGACTGAACAACGTGCTGCTGACGCAGCGCGTCGGTCCCGACTACGCCGACGTGCTACCGAGCGATCCGTTCCGGCGCGCCTTCATAAGGCTGCGAAGCGAACAAGGGCTGTACCGCGAGAACACCTCGGCCGTGACTTTCCTGACCCCGACCCTGTTTCGTACCGGCATCCCGCTCCCGGCAGAGGTGCCGATTGGCACCTACACCATCGGAATCAAGCTGCTTGCCGGTGGCACGCTGATCGCAAAGACCGATACGGCGTTCGAAATCGTCAAGGTCGGTTTCGAGCAGTTCGTGGCCACCGCCGCCAAACAACACGGCCTGGTTTACGGCGTGGCGACGGCGCTTATGGCGTTGATGGCCGGCTGGATGGCATCGATCGTTTTCCGCAGAGATTGAGGGTCTTGGAGTCATATCCCTATAGCGCCCATGCGATCGCCATCGCCACTACACCGAACGCCATTATGGCGGTGGCGAGCCAACCGAGCCAATACAGCGGCCCCCCTACCCTAAAGTTGCCCATGATCTCGTGGTGCCGCGCCACCAACATCAGCAGCACCATCACGGGCACCGCAAGCACACCGTTGATAACCGCGCTCCAGTAGAGCGCCTGGATGGGGTCTATGGGAGTGAAATTGAGGACAATTCCGATCGCCGCCGACAACGCCAGCACCGCGTAGAACGCAGCAGCCTCCTTTGGCTTGCGCGCCAGCCCGACCGGCCATCGTCGCCCCTCGCCAACGGCATAGGCCGCCGAACCCGCCAGCACCGGAATCGCCAGCAACCCGGTGCCGACAATGCCGAGCGCGAAAATCACTTCCGCGAACCGGCCCGCAATCGGCCGCAAGGCTTCTGCGGCCTGGGCCGATGTCTGGATGTCGGTCTTGCCGGTGGCATGGAAAGTCGCGGCGGCGGTGAGAATGATCGCGATCGCGATCAAGCTGGAGAAGGCCATCCCGACGATGGTATCGGCGCGGATGCGGTGGAATTCCTTTTGCGCGCCGTGATGCCTTTGGATCAGGGGTCGTTTTCGGGCATCGACACGCTGGTCTTCCGCTTCCTGCGAGGCCTGCCAGAAGAACAGATACGGCGAAATCGTCGTGCCGAGAATGGCCACGATGGTGGTGAGAAACGGCGCGCTGAACTCGACGCGCGGAATCAGCAATCCCGCAACCGCCTCACCCCAGGAGACATGCGCGACCGCGAGCGCGGCGACATAGGCGAACAGGCTCAGTGTCAGCCACTTCAGAACAGCGACATAGCGCGCGTAATCAAGAAAGATCTGCGCCACGACCGAGGTGATGCCGAACAGCAGCACGTAGGCAAAGGCTGGACCGCCGAACAGCAGCCTGGACGCATCCGCCATGGCGCCAAGGTCGGCGGCAACGTTGATGGTGTTAGCGATAAACAGCAGCGAGACGATGCCGTTCAGCAGGCTTGCGGGATAGTGGCGGCAGACGTTGCCAGCGATGCCGTGCCCGGTGACGCAACCAACCCGCGCGGAAATCTCCTGAATCGCTGCCATCAGGGGAAACGTCAGCAGCATCGTCCAGCTTGCTCCGTAGCCGAGCTGCGCACCCGTCTGGCTGTAGGTGCCGATGCCGGACGGATCATCGTCCGCGGCCCCGGTGATAAGGCCCGGCCCGAGCGTTTTGAAGACATCACGAAACGGCCGTAAAGGCGCACCTTTCATAGGTGGCTCGTTCCGGCGTCCACTTTCCATGTTATCCGCGCGTTGTCGCTCTTGAATGTGTGTCTTAGCTCCGACCGCGTTGACAACACGGACCGGCCGGTTCCGGTTCCCCGTCCGTCTGACGCCGCCGACGGCGAACGAGCGCCGCGCGGCATTGTCCGAGTGAAATGAGCCGCGGCGGCTTTCAACAGCAGCGCGAGGCCGCGATCGCATGCATGTGGGCATAGCCGAGCACGTGCGCGGTGAAATCGGCCGAGAAGATTTTGGCGAACGCTCTGTCTCGGATGCTCAAGCCTCCCGCATAGGCGCCAAACGCCGGCATCACCATGCGCGCGCCATCGCTGGCGAAACAACGCCGCTCTATCGAACGACCCCGCGTCGAAACCCGCGCCTTGGGATGCAGATGACCTGCGATTTCGCCGAAAGCGCCGGTCGGCTCATGGCGGAATACGATCTCACCCATCGCAACTTCTTCGGCGACAACGCCCCCGAGATCGGATGGCAACGCCGGATCGTGATTGCCCGAAATCCAGATCCAGTCGCGGCGCGCCTGCATAGCCGAAAGCGCCTCGCGGTCCGGTGCGGACAGGCGTTCATGCGCTTGGCTATCATGAAAGCTGTCGCCCAGCGCGATCACCGTACGCGGATCGAACCGTGCGACGACCGCGGCGAGACGACCGAGCGTCGCGACCGTATCGTAAGGCGGCAGCAGTACGCCACGCATGGCAAAACTCGAGCCCTTTTCGAGATGCAGGTCGGAGACGACCAGCAAGCGTTCCCGTTCCCAGAACAGCGCGCCCGAAAGATCAGCCAGAAATTCGACGCCGCCGACAAGCACGGTCGCGCGGAACGGGACGTCGTTGATCGCAAGCACGCTCAAGAGATGATCCGAATCGGAAAGAGGCTCGTTGCTTTCATAGATCATGCGAACGATCTTCCGAAAAGAGCGGCGGCCATGGGAACAAGGCAAATATGGACCGCGAGGGCATCACCGCTCCATCGCCTCCTTGACGAGATCTTCGGCCGCTTCCGCGAGCAACTCGTCGGACGCCTCGCCATAAACCGCCTCGCGGCCGATTTCCAGCATCACCGGAACCGCCAGTGGCGAAATGCGATCGAGCGGCTTATGGGTAATCCGGCCTTTGATCCGCGCCAGCATATCGCTCAGGCGGCGGATATCCAGCAGTCCGGTCGCAGCGTCGGCGCGGGCCGCTCGCAGCAGCACATGATCGGGTTGATGCTTGCGCAGCACATCGTAAACAAGATCGGTCGAGAACAAGACCTGCCGTCGGCTCTTTTCCGCCCCGGTGAAACGGCGGGCGATCAGGCCCGAAATGATTGCGCAATTGCGGAAGGTGCGCTTCATCAACGCGGATTCCGCAAGCCATGCCTCGAGATCATCACCCAGCATGTCCGGATCAAACAACGCATCGAGATCGAACCGGCGCTGCCGGATCATCGACGAAGCGTCCCCCAGCATCCAGATCGCGAGCGCATACTCGTTGGCGACAAAGCCAAGCGGTCGCGCACGCGCACGCTCCAATCGCCGCGTCAGCAACATGCCGAGAGTCTGGTGCGCAAGCCGGCCTTCGAACGGATAACAGACCAGATAATGCTTGTCGGCGCGCGGAAAGGTTTCAACGATCATCTCGCGCGCATGCGGCACACGCGAAAAATGTGACTGCAGCATCAACCATTCGCGCACCTGTTCCGGCAGGCCGCGCCATGCGCGCTTGTCGTCGAGCAGGTTGCGAACCCGCTCGGCCAGATAGGTCGAGAGCGGAAACTTGCCGCCCATGTAGGACGGCACCTTCGGGCTCTCGTCATTGGCACGCGAAACATAGACCTGATCCTCGGACAGCGCCTCGTAACGCACAATCTCGCCGCCGAACACGAAGGTGTCGCCGGCAACCAGGCCTTCGATGAAATATTCTTCGATCTCACCTAACATGCGGCCGCCGCGCGCGATCGCGCCAGTCGAACCGGAACCGCCGTGCCGCAAACGCACCAGCCTCACCTTCAGCATCGCCTCCTCGACGATGGTGCCGACGTTGAGGCGGTAGCTTTGTTTTACCTTCGGATTGGCGACGCGCCAGCGCCCCTCTTTGTCCTGCCGGATGCGGGCAAATCGTTCGTAGCTCTTCAGCGCATAGCCGCCGGTGGCGACGAAATCGATCACGCCGTCGAAATCAGCACGCGTCAGCGCCGCATAGGGTATGGCGGTTCGCACCTCGTCATAAAGCTCATCGGCGCGGAACGGCTCGCCGCAGGCGCAGCCCAGAACATGCTGCGCGAGCACATCGAGCGCACCGGAGCGCAACGGCGGCGTGTCCTGCGCATTTTCGTTAACCGCATCAATGGCGGCGCGGCATTCCAGCACTTCGAACCGATTAGCCGGCACTAAAACTGCGCGCGAGGCTTCATCAAGACGGTGATTGGCGCGGCCGATCCGCTGCATCAGCCGCGAGGCACCCTTGGGCGCACCGATATTGATGACGAGATCGACGTCGCCCCAGTCGACGCCAAGATCCAGGGACGACGTGCAGACCACCCCGCGAAGCCGGCCATCCGTCATCGCCTGCTCCACCTTGCGGCGCTGCGCGACGTCGAGCGAGCCGTGATGCAGCGCGATGGCGAGACCGTCGTCGTTGATGCGCCAGAGATCCTGAAACAACATCTCGGCCTGGCTCCGGGTGTTGACGAACACCAGCGTGGTCCTGTTGCGCCTGATGAGATCGTAGATTTCAGTCAACGCATGACGCGCCGAATGTCCCGCCCACGGCAGCCGTTCGCTGGTGTCCAGCATCTCGACAATTGGAGCGGCTGCGCCTTCGGCCTCGACAATGTCAGCCGAAACGGCCTTGCCTTCGAGCTGCGGCACCAGGAATCGCGCCAGCGACTCCGGTTCGGCCACCGTCGCCGACAAGCCGATCGTACGCATTCGCGGAGCGAGCAGCCACAGCCGGGCGAGCGCCAGTGACAACAGATCGCCTCGTTTCGAGGTCACCAGCGCGTGCAGTTCATCGAGCACAACGCGCCGCAACGACGAAAAAAGAAACGGCGCATCGTCCGACGCCAGCAGAAGCGCGATCTGTTCAGGAGTGGTCAGCAGGATGTCCGGCGGATAACGCCGCTGTCGCTGCCGGCGTGACACCGGCGTATCGCCGGTGCGGGTCTCGACCCGGATCGGCAGACTCATCTCGGTGATCGGGGTTTCCAGATTGCGGGCGATATCGACCGCCAGCGCTTTCAGTGGAGAAATATAGAGGGTGTGAAGGTGCCTTCCCTCTCCCGCAAGGGGAGAGGGAGAAGAGATGTCCACCAGCGTGGGCAGAAATCCGGCCAGCGTCTTGCCCGCGCCGGTGGGGGCGATCAGCAGCGCCGAACGGCCGGCACGGGCCTTTCGCAGCAACGCCAGTTGGTGGGCACGCGGCGACCATCCCCGCGCCGCAAACCAGCGCAGAAAGCCGTCAGGCAGCAAGGGCTGCTTTTCGCGATCAGCGATTCCCACGCTCCGAGAAGGTAGGCCGTCCCGCCTGTCCGGTCGAGTTGGCGGGGATCGAAAGCGAATCAGCATCCCCCCGCAAACGGTCGGAGTGGGGTTCAGCGCGGCTTGGGAGGCGCGGACAAGCCGCGATAGGGTCCGGCATTGTTATGCCAGATGCTGATTTTGATGCTGATTTTGCAAGGTTTTCGCCGTCACCACATCATTCCCTATCAGGTGTGGCTACCGAACCACAGACAAGTTTCCCGCCGAAGCGTACAGTCTTGCGGTCATTTGCAGTCGGGGACCATCATAATGAAAATGAAAAAAATTCTGCTCGGCGTTCTGCTGGCCAGCACCGCGATGAGCGCCCAGGCGGCGGATCTTGCACCGCGGCCCTACACCAAGGCTCCGCCGATGGCTCCGGTCTATGACTGGACTGGCCTTTACTTCGGCGTGAACGCCGGCCTCGGGGTTGGTCGCAATCAAACCGTGCATAATTTTGGTCCCCCCGGGGCAATTTCGACGCATCTGCAGCCGCTCGGCGCGGTTGGCGGCGGCCAGATCGGCTACAATTGGCAGACCAATTCGTTCCTGGGCCCGATCGTATTCGGCGTCGAAGCTGACCTCCAAGGCGCCGACATGACCGACACCCGGACCAACTTTGTCGGCGCGCTCCAGTACAATCAGAGACTCAACTGGTTCGGCACGGCGCGCGGCCGCGTCGGTCTGGTTAACGGTCCGATGATGACCTACCTAACCGGCGGTTGGGCCTACGGTAACGTTGGCACCACAGTCATTCAAGGTGGCGTGCCGTCCGCGTTCGGCGGCGGACGCAGCGGCTGGACCTGGGGCAGCGGCGTCGAAGCCGCGCTCGGCGGCAACTGGACCGGCAAGATCGAGTACCTTTATCTCGATCTGGGTAACCAAGCCTTCGCCGGTCTTCCCGGTCAGGCGCTGCGTTCCGAGTTGCACGAGAATATCTTCCGCGCCGGCGTGAACTATCGCATCGGCGGCCCCGGCAGCCCGTACGTACCGACAGTCACGGCAAATTGGAACGGCCTGTATATCGGCGGCAATGCCGGCGGCGGACTCGGTCGCAACCGCAACACCATCTCCGATGCGGCTGGAAATCCGCTCGCCCGATTCAATCTCGCGCCCAGCGGCTTCATCGGCGGCGGCCAGATCGGCTACAACTGGCAGGCTGGCAACATCGTCTTTGGCCTCGAGACCGACTTCCAGGGCTCGACCCTGGAGGATAATAAGACCTGCTTCGGCTGCGTGCCGGGGGCCTCTGTCGATTTCAATTCGAAGCTACAGTGGTTTGGCACCGCGCGCGGCCGCCTCGGCTACGCCATCGGACCCTCGATGTTCTACGCGACCGGCGGTTTCGCCTATGGCAACGTCAAGACTGCGCTCAACAATTTTAGCTTCTCCAACACCCGCACCGGCTACACCGTGGGCGGTGGCATCGAGACGCCGCTTCCCATCGTGAACCTGTTCGGCGGCCCCCTGTTCGGGCCGAACTGGACCTCAACGACGGAATATCTCTACGTCGACCTCGGCCGTTCACGATTCAATATCGGTGGCGGGCCGTTCGTAATGAGCACCGGCGCGGAGGAGCACATCTTCCGCACCGGCCTGAACTATCACTTCAATACGCCGACGGTCGCGAACTACTGATCGGAAAAGGCCAGGGTTTCAAAGTCCTGGTCTGGCGGAATAAATCTTGGGGGAGTGGGCAAGAAAGCCGCATCGCATCGCGATGCGGCTTTCTTCATGAACCGGTCGCGAGCGAAGTGGAATCCGGTTCGCGTGAAAAAAACGCGTCAAATCAAAGACTCTAGCCAGGCAGCGCTCTTGCTCCGCGATCGAAGCTCTGCCGATGCGCTGTCCTTGCGCAAGGCCTTGATCGTAATGTGCGGCACGGTACGGGTCCGGCCAAAGGCAGTCCGTTATTCGGCGGAAGCGGAAATAGTCCTCGCGCCATAACCCCATCACCTGATCCAAGCCCCTTTGGGGCCGACCTTCTCGCCATTACCGAGTCCGATCACGCCGTCCGTTTCGGGACCGCGACCTTCGAGCTTGTCGCTCCGGATCTCGCCGGATGACTCGGAGCTTCGGAGCGCTGGAACGGCGACGTTTCTGGTCCTGGAATTGGCGGGAGCGTCGCAGGCCATGCCTATGCCGATCCTGAACCAGATTTGGCCAGCTAATCGCTTCATAGAAGAAAAATCGATCTATCTGGCGCCGCGACGGGCCGCCGCACTTGCGCGCCCTGATACGCAATTCCCATGTTCTGGATGCCGGCCACCAAATCCGGTGAGGGTTTCGAGAGGTTTAATGAACTATTTCCGTACTGCGATCCTGCTGGCGGGGCTCACCGGCCTGTTCATGGGCGTGGGCTATTTGATCGGCGGCGCCAGCGGCGCGACGATAGCGCTCGTCGTCGCCGCCGCGACCAATATCTTCGCTTATTGGAACTCCGACCGCATGGTGTTGTCGATGTACGGCGCACATGAGGCCGATGCCGGCACCGCGCCAGACCTGCACCGGCTGGTGTCCGAGCTTGCTGCGCGTGCCAGCCTGCCGATGCCGCGCGTGTTCGTGATGGACAATCCGCAGCCCAACGCTTTTGCCACCGGCCGCAATCCGGAGAATGCCGCCGTGGCGGTGACGACGGGACTGATGCAGTCGCTCAGCCGCGAGGAACTGGCCGGCGTGATCGCGCATGAACTTGCGCATATCAAACATCACGACACGTTGCTGATGACCATTACCGCGACCTTCGCGGGCGCGATCTCGATGCTGGCGCAGTTCGGCATGTTCTTCGGTGGTAACCGCGACAACAACGGCCCCGGTATCATCGGCTCGCTGGCGATGATGATCCTCGCGCCGCTCGGAGCCATGCTGGTGCAAATGGCGATCAGCCGCACCCGCGAATACGCCGCCGACGAGATGGGCGCGCGCATCTGCGGCCAGCCGATGTGGCTCGCTTCGGCACTGGCCAAGATCGACAATGCCGCGCATCAGATCCCAAACATGGAGGCGGAGCGCGTGCCCGCGACCGCGCACATGTTCATCATCAACCCACTGTCGGGACACGGTATGGATAACCTGTTCGCGACTCATCCCTCGACCGAAAACCGCATCGCCGCATTGCAGAAGCTCGCCGGGCAGTCCGGCGAAGGTCTTGCCCGCCGCGCGGCGCCCGACTCCCGCGGCCCCTGGAACAGTGGCCCTCGCCGGGGTCCGTGGGGTTAAGGAGCCGCAGTCCGTCAAGTATTGAGCAACGGTAATCAGCGCCCCGTCGGGCGAGTCCGACGGCGCACGTCCATCGACTCCTTTTCCCCAGCGATCCTTCGACGCGATAGTCCCTTGTCAGAGAACAGCCAATCGGCTTGGTGTGATGCTTTGCCATGGAGATTTCATAGAATGCTCAAGCAGATTGCCATGCTGACTGTTGCGATCGGTTTATTCGGTGCGACCACGGCTCGCGCCGACGCTATCATTCCAACCAAGGATATTGCCGGCGCCAGGGATAACGCGCTGCTGAAGCGTTACGACGGCTCGTTCATCGTGAGCTATGAGCGCCTCGCCTTCACCGATTTCAAAGTGCCGCTGTCAAGGCTTGAGAAGGCGGGCGACGATCAGCGCGATCGGATGAACAATCAGGTGTTCAAACCGAAAAAGGAAATCGAAATCGAGGGCGCGCGCACTCGTATTGCCTATCTGCTACCGGCCGGACGCTCGCCGCTGGAGGTGTTGCGCAACTATCAGGACGTCGTGAAGGAGGCCGGTGGCGAAATCCTCTACACTTGCAAGAAGGAAGAATGCGGCGGCGATCCCGAGCGCTCCAGCGAGGGCGGCGGCGACGAAATGAGTCTCATGATGTATTTCGTTTACGCAAACCAGCTGAAGGACGCCGACTTTTCAAACGGCAAATGCGCGCTGACATCCCATGTCGACGATCAGCGGTTCTTCGCTGCGAAGATCCCGCAAGGCGGCGGCGATGCCTATGTCACCGTGCAAACCTTTCAGGTCGAGGACAACCTGTACTGCAAGGCATTTAATGAACGAACCGTGGCGCTGGTCCATATCGTCGAACCCAAGCCCCGCGAGCAGAAGATGGTCGTGGTTAAGGCCGAGGAGATGGCGCGGAGCATCGGTACGACCGGCCGAGTCGCGCTCTACGGCATCTTCTTCGACACCGACAAAGCCGAGCTCAAACCCGAGTCCGGCCCCACGCTGGCCGAGATCGCAGGTCTGCTCAAGAACGACCCGAAGCTCGCAGTGCTGATCGTCGGCCACACCGACAATCAGGGCGCGTTCGACCACAACCTCGACCTGTCGCGGCGCCGGGCCGAGGCGGTAGTGAAGGTGTTGGCGGCAAACCACGGGATCGATCCGAAGCGGCTGCGCGCAGCCGGCGTCGGCATGATGGCGCCCGCCGCCTCGAATGACGCCGACGACGGCCGAGCCAGGAATCGCCGGGTGGAAGTGGTCAAGCTGAACTGACGGCTGTCCGCCGCGAGAGCGGGGCGCGACGTCGGCTCCGGGGGCGCCGGCGTCACATCCGCAAAAAAATAATTGGAACCAAAGGGAGGGACAGCGCGTTCTGTGCCGATTGTGACCCGGTATGCGGCGTCATTGGGGTCACCCCTCCCGACGGGCTACCTAACAAAACTTGTCCATCAATGTTTGAGAAGGAAGGTGTCAGTTCCGGAGCCTTTCTCGCCGGAGGCGGGGAGATGGGTGATTTGACGCGCCGATTCGATTGGGCCTCTACATCGGTCGGCGCTTCCGATACCTGGCCGCAGAGTCTGCGCACGGCAGTCCGGATCATGCTGAACACCAACCACCCGATGTTCATCTGGTGGGGGCCGGACCTGATCCAGTTCTATAATGATGCCTATCGGCAGACCATGGGACCGGAGCGGCATCCCAGCGCGCTTGGGCAGAAGGGCAAAGAGTGCTGGACCGAGATCTGGGACATCATCGGCCCCCAGATCGAGCACGTCATGGCCGGCAGCGGCGCGACGTGGCATGAGGAGCAGCTTGTTCCGGTCACGCGGCACGGCAGGTTGGAGCAGGGCTATTGGACCTACGGCTTCAGCCCCATCGATAACGATGAAGGTGTTGGAGGCGTGCTCGTCGTATGCCGCGATGTCACGCGTGAACATTTTGCCAGACTTGCCTTGCAGGAGCGGGAGACCGAGCTCGCGCGCGTGCAGGCGATTGGACGGATCGGCGGCCTCGAAGTCGATCTGCGCACCGGGCATCGCAGTCGCAAGTCGCCCGAGTATTTGAAGATACATGGCCTTCCGCCCGAAGCCGTCCACGAGAATCGTGAAGACTGGCTTCGCCGCGTTCATCCCGACGATCGCGCGGTCGCCGAAGGGCAGTTCATCGATGCGGTGCGGGGCGGTGATCGCGAGTACGCGGTACGCTACCGTATCATCCGGCCGAGCGACGGCGCGACACGCTGGATTTCCGCCCGATCAGTGATCGAGCGCGATGCGGAGGGGAAAGCGCTCCGTCTGTTCGGCGCGCACATCGATGTCACCGACCAGGTCGAAGCGGAGCGTTCGATCCGCGAGCGCGAACAGGAATTTCGTACGCTTGCAGAGGCGCTGCCGCATCACGTCTGGACCGCCACGTCCGACGGCTCATTTAACTGGTTCAATCAACGCTTCTACGACTATGTCGGTAAAAAACCGGGCGAA
This sequence comes from Nitrobacter vulgaris, assembly GCF_031453995.1. Classification (NCBI taxonomy): domain Bacteria; kingdom Pseudomonadati; phylum Pseudomonadota; class Alphaproteobacteria; order Hyphomicrobiales; family Nitrobacteraceae; genus Nitrobacter; species Nitrobacter vulgaris. Next base: position 49,262 of record NZ_JAVDPZ010000013.1, read on the forward strand.
CTCAGCGGCTACGACTGGAGTAAGATCGTCCATCCGGAGGACGCATCGGCCGCTGCCGCCGCAAGAACCCGCGCGGTGAACAGCGGCGAACCCTATGAGATCGAGTTTCGGCTGCGGAGGTCTGACGGCAGCTATCACTGGTTTCTATCCCGCGCGGTGCCGGCGCGCGATGACGACGGTCGTATCACCCGCTGGATCGGCACCAACACCGACGTCCACGATCAGAAGCGGATCGCGGCAAAACTCGCCGAGTTGAATGCGACGCTCGCCGAGCGCGTCGAAGAAAAAACCCGCGAGCGTGACCGGATCTGGAACGTGTCCCGGGACTTGCTGCTCGTCATGGACCAGAACGGCATCTGGCGCTCCGTCAATCCTGCCTGGACCAGGACGCTCGGCTGGAGCGAAGCCGAGCTGATGGAGCGCACCGCCGAATGGATCGAGCATCCCGAAGATATCGTTAAGACCCGAGTTGAGGTCCGCCGCCTTGCACGCGGCAAGGCTACCGTTCGATTCGAAAACCGGCTTCGTCACCAGGACGGCTCGTACCGGTGGCTGTCCTGGACCGCTGTTCCGGATCAGGACCTGATTTACGCCGTGGCGCGCGATGTCACTGCCGAGAAGGCGGCTGCCGAACGGTTGCGGGCGGCCGAAGAAGCGCTACGTCAATCGCAGAAGATGGAAGCAGTCGGCCAGTTGACCGGCGGCATCGCCCACGACTTCAACAACCTGCTCACCGGCATCGTGGGCTCGCTGGATTTATTGCAGACGCGCCTCAATCAGGGGCGGACCGATCGCGCGGGACGCTACATCGAGGCCGCAATGACCTCCGCCAATCGGGCCGCGGCGCTGACGCACCGCCTGCTGGCGTTCGCCCGCAGACAGCCCCTGGTGCCGAAACCGGTCAATGCCAACCAGCTGATCCTCTCGCTGGAAGACTTGTTGCGCCGGACGATCGGCGAGACCATTGAGCTGAAAATCGCCCCATCAGAACAGCTCTGGCCGACGCTGTGCGACCCCAATCAGCTCGAAAGCGCGCTGCTCAATCTCGCGATCAATGCACGGGACGCCATGCCCAGCGGCGGCAGGCTCACGATTACCACGGCGAACGTGACCCTCGAGGCCATCGAGTCCGGGGCCTCCGCCAAGCAACCGGGCGACTATATCTGCATCACCGTCGCCGACACCGGAACAGGCATGACCGCCGATATAGCGGCGCGCGCCTTCGATCCATTCTTCACCACCAAGCCGATCGGACAGGGTACCGGACTCGGCCTGTCGATGATCTACGGATTCGCCCGGCAATCGAATGGCCACATAGCACTCGACACCGTGCCGGAACGAGGCACATCGATCAGCCTGTCTCTGCCGCGCCATGATAGCATTGCCGAGGCTCGTCAGGCGTCTCCCGTGAACAGGATCACCGCGACCGGGGAGACCGTGCTGGTGGTCGAGGATGAACCGGTCGTGCGCAGCATTATTGTCGAAATGCTGCACGATCAAGGTTATGTCACACGCGAGGCCGCGGACGGAGCGGCGGGCTTGCGGATCCTGCAACTGGGCACTCCTGTCGATCTCCTGCTCACCGACATCGGGCTTCCGGGCATGAACGGACGCCAACTCGCGGATCAGGCGCGGGAACTCCGGCCAGATTTGAAAATCCTCTTTATGACCGGCTATGCCGACAATGCCGCAAACGCCAAAGGCTTCCTCAGGCCCGGCATGGACATGATCACCAAGCCGTTCGATCTCAGCCATCTTTCGCAGCGTGTCCGCGACATCATTTCCCGCTGATATCGGCTGCGAGGTGTGTGTCGGCACCATCCATCATCCATCGCCGTGGAGAGTGGCGGCGGTCCTGCGCATGGCGTGATCCGTTCTGTGTCGAGACCGACAGGCGATCACTCTTGGTCTCGAACCTGAGAGGAGTCACACGTTGCCGGTCAGGAACGGATTGCTTGCGCGCTCGTAGCCGATGGTCGACCCCGGACCATGTCCGCAGATGAAAGCAACGTCATCCCCAAGCGGCAACAGCTTGTCGGTAATCGACTTGATCAGCATGGCATGGCTGCCGCCTGGCAAGTCGGTGCGGCCGACGGAACCGTTGAACAACACGTCGCCAACATGCGCAAAGCGCATCTCCGGGCTGAAAAAAACCACGCTTCCCGGCGAATGGCCGGGACAATGAAGCACATCGAATGCAAGTTGGCCGAACTCGACCCGGTCGCCCTCCTCGAGCCAGCGGTCCGGGACAAAATTGCGCATTCCGGTCATGCCGTAGTGGCATCCGCTTTCGACGACATGGTCGAGCAGGAACTTGTCGGCGATATGCGGACCCTCGATGGGGACCTTCAGCGCGTCGCGCAACTCCGCGGCGCCGCCCACATGATCAATATGGCCGTGCGTCAGCCAGATCCGTCCGACGCTCACACCGGCCTTTTTAATGGCGGCCCTGACGAGCGGAATATCGCCTCCAGGATCGATCACCACCCCATCCTTGGTGGCTTCGCACCACAACAGGGTGCAGTTCTGTCGGAACGGCGTCACCGGGATGATGGTGGCGCCGACTTTGGTGCTGCTTTGGTCGTCCCGGCTCATACGCGCACAATGCCGATTTTTACGGCCTCGCCAAGCGATTTAACGTCATCACCGGCGACACACCGAGCCTAGCGCGTACTCCGCAAAGGTGGATACCGTTTTGCGGTCAGAGTACGCACACGTTATTGATTAAGAGCATTTTCGTACGGCTAACCGGATTCCACTTAGCTGGAAAATGCTCTAAGCCCTTCCGCTTCTGACGGAATCAGAAGTAGTGTTCTATGGTTTTGATTTGACTCGTTTTCTTCACGCGAACCGGCACCCACGTCGCTCGAAGACGCTATAGTCGCATGGAAACGAATACCGCTCACATCGCCTTTGTGGCCCTGCCGGATCGCCGCCAGTCGGAGACCGCGCTGGCGATCGCGCGCGGGACCGGCAGACTTTTGCGATCGCTTGGATTTGCGTGTCTCAGCGAATTGTCGCTTCCGTCCGGGCGCCGTGCCGATCTCGTTGCAGTGAATGCACGCGGCGAGATCTGGATCGTCGAGATCAAGTCATCGGCCGAGGATTTGCGTGCGGACAGGAAGTGGCAGGATTACCGAGAGCATTGTGATCGCCTGTTCTTCGCTTTCACGCGCGATCTGCCGTGCGATATTTTCCCCGGCGATACGGGGCTAATCGTTGCAGACGCCTATGGCGCCTACTTGCATTGCGAGGCGCCCGAGCACCGCCTGTCGGCACCGACGCGCAAGGCGATGATGCTGCGCTTCGGGATCGCGGCGGCGCAACGTCTCAATCGCCTGGCCGATCCGCAGGGCTACACCGACGGTGAATTTTAAAGCATGAATGTGACTCGAGGGCGGCGCCAGCGCAAGGCGATAAGCCACTTCGCTCGAAACGCTGCGTCTGACTTAAAGCTGAACGGCTGTCGCCCCTTGAACGGAGGATAACAATTCAGTCTCAGCGAGGCGCGCGTTTCGCCAGAATACGTTGCAGCGTGCGGCGGTGCATGTTGAGCCGCCGCGCCGTTTCCGACACGTTACGACTGCACATCTCGTAAATGCGCTGAATGTGTTCCCAGCGCACGCGATCGGCGGACATTGGATTCGGCGGCAACTCGGATTTTTCTGTACCGCTGGCAAGCAGCGCTGCGACCACGTCGTCGGCGTCGGCAGGCTTGGACAGATAATCGATCGCCCCCATCTTCACCGCCGTCACAGCGGTCGCGATGTTGCCGTAGCCGGTTAGCACGATCGCTCGAGCATCGGGCCGCTCGCGCTTAAGCGCTGACACAACGTCGAGGCCATTGCCGTCGCCCAGCCGCAAATCGACCACGGCAAAAGCCGGCGCGGACTTTCCGATATGCGCAAGACCATCAGAGACGCTGCCGCATGAGGTCACAGTGAAGCCGCGCGTTTCCATGGCGCGCGACAGCCGCTCCAGAAACGGTTTGTCATCCTCAACGATAAGCAGCGAGCGGTCGGCTTGCGGGATAACGTCGGGGGTGGCGTTCACATTGATACCTCGCGTGATTGGTCTGAAATCATATGATCGCTGAACACCGCACCGCAAGCAATTGTTGCCCAAATCCACGGCCGCGATCCCTATCCTATTGTCTCCGCAATCGTTTTTGCTGTTTCAAAACGGACACGTGGCCACACAATCCTGACCACCGCGCCATGCTCAGGAAACTTTCGGTTCTTGAATGATACCTTAGCGCCGGTTCGCTCCAGCAAGGTTCGGGCGATAAAAATTCCAAGACCCAGTCCTGTACGTCCGCCCTGGGCATCGCCGGCGTTGCGACGGCGCGACAGATAAGGCTCGCCGATCCTCTTCAGAATGTCGGGGACAATGCCCGGTCCGTCGTCCGCAATGACGATCTCAACATTGTCTCTGTCCCACCAGGCATTCACTTCGACCGCGCTGCGGGCGAAGTCGACGGCGTTCTCGAGAATGTTGCCGACGCCGTAAAGGATCGCGGGGTTACGCATGCCGACCGGTTCGTGGTCACCTGCGGCCTCGATCCGGGTCTTGATGTCGATGCCGAAGTCACGATGCGGGGCAACGGTTTCCTCAATCAGCGTCGACAGCGGCATACGATCGAAGGGCGCGCCAGATGAGGACAGTTGCGCGATCTTGGCGAGAATATCGCGGCAACGCTGCGCCTGCTCCCGTACGATCCCGAGATCGCCGGCGAGCCGTTGTGGATCCTGAGCGCCATTCTCCTGCAAGGCTTTTTCCAGCTCGCGCGAAATCAGAAAGATGGTTGAGAGCGGTGTTCCGAGTTCGTGGGCGGCCGCGGCAGCAAGGCCGTCGATCTGGGTCAGATGCTGTTCGCGGGTCAGCACCAGTTCGGTCGCCGCCAGGGCGTCGAACAGCTTGCGCGCCTGCTCCGTCACCTGGAATGTGTAAAGGCTCGTGACACCGATCGCCAGGACGATCGATAGCCAGACTCCTATGAGATAGATCGGCGGCAAGACGAGCGGATTGGATGCATCCCACGGCAGTGGCAAATGCGTGAAGCCCAGGACCGTCGCGCAGGCGACCGCGAAGCCGCCGAGCGCCATGGTCATTTGCGTCGGCAAGGCGGTGGCCGAGATCAGTACCGGCGCCAGAAACAGATAGGAGAATGGATTCTGCAAACCGCCGGTGAAGAACAGCAGCGCGGCCAGTTGAGCAATGTTCAGCGCAAGCAGCGTTGCCGCATGCCATGGCTCGAGCCGCTTCATCGGATTGAAGCTGACTTGCAAAGCGAGATTGAGTAGCGACGACAACCCGACGATCGTCAAACAGGGAGCGGTTGGCAGATCGAACTCAAGTCCCTGCTCAACAACGAAGATCGCCGCGAGCTGCCCCAATACCGCAAGCCACCGCAGCCGCAAAAGAGTGTCCAGCCGGACGTAGCGGCGGGGATGGCGGAAATCGGAAGCAGCAACGTCGGTCATTCTCGAAGACTAGAGCATCATTCTGAAAGGTGAGAACTGCTTTCGGAAAAGACATCTCAAAATAAAATGCGGAGCCGGCTTTCATTTCATGGGACCGGGCCAAGCCCGCATGAAATTTCCGAGACTGATAACGCAGCGCCACCTTGCGCGGCATAGCAGCGTCCTGGCCTCAAACGAGGCCGGAAAGAGATTTTTTCCACCTGAGGTTTCTCTAAAAGCATCAACCTACTATATCTAGGCAAGCGGTGGATTGACGCTCTGTATCGCAACGGTCACTATGTTGCGACGCAAAAAAAAGGGGAACAAGCCAATGCCGATCGGTGAATTTGGACGGCCGCCGGAGATGCCGGCGGAAGTCAGCCCGTCGATGACGGCGCCGATGTACTGGATGTACGAAATGGCTCAGGCGTCGCTCAACCCGGCTCGCGCCATCACCGATGCAACCAGGATGCTGTTCCAGAACCCGCTCAATCCGTGGGCGCATACCGAGTTGGGCAAATCCGTCGCCGCGGGTTGCGAACTGTTCGAACGCACCACCCGCCGTTACGCGAAGCCGGAATGGGGCCTCCACGAAACCGAAGTCAACGGTGTGCGCACACCGATCGAGATCCGCTCGGTCTGGGAGAAACCCTTTTGTCGTCTGCTCCACTTCGATCGAATGCACACACATCCACTGCGCGTGCCGCAGCAGCGCCTGCTGCTGGTGGCTCCGATGTCGGGTCACTACGCAACCTTGCTGCGCGGAACCGTCGAAGCGTTCATGCCAACGCATGACGTCTACATTACCGACTGGTCCGATGCCCGAATGGTACCGGTCGCCGAGGGGCGCTTCGATCTCGATGATTTCGTCGACTATCTGATTGAGATGCTGCATGTGCTCGGCGGAAACGTCCACGTCATCGCTGTCTGCCAACCGTCGGTCCCGTTGCTGGCCGCCGTGTCGGTGATGGAGGCCGAGCGCGATCCGTATGTTCCGCTGTCGATGACGTTAATGGGAGGGCCGATTGATACCCGCAAGAATCCGACCGCGGTCAACAATCTCGCCGCCGAAAGGGGCACCGATTGGTTCCGCAATAACGTCATCACCAAGGTGCCGTTTCCGCACCCTGGGGTGATGCGCGACGTCTATCCCGGCTTCTTGCAGCTCAATGGCTTCATCAGCATGAATTTCGATCGCCACATGAATGCGCACAAGAGTCTGTTCGAGAATCTCGTTAAAGGCGACGGCGACCTGGTCGACAAGCATCGCGATTTCTATGACGAGTATCTCGCTGTGATGGATCTGACCGCCGAGTATTATCTGCAAACGGTTGATTTGGTGTTCGTCAAGCACGCGCTGCCCGAGGGCGAGATGACCCATCGCGGCCGGCTGGTCGAACCTTCGAAGATCACGCGCGTCGCGTTGATGACGGTCGAAGGTGAGAAGGACGACATTTCCGGCCTAGGCCAGACCGAGGCGGCGCACGCGTTATGCACATCGATCCCAAACAACCGGCGAACCCATTACGTGCAAAAGGATGTTGGTCACTACGGAGTGTTTAACGGGTCGCGGTTCAGATCGGAGATCGTCCCTCGCATCAATGACTTCATGCAGTCGAACGCCAGACAGCCAGCGTAAGCATCGCACGCTGCGGCCGCTGCATCGATCGCACGTAAATCCGAACGGAAACAATCGCCTGATCGATCCCGCAGTCAGGGGCGCGGGATCCTGCGGTAACCCTCCAATGATCGGTTCATTTCTTTTGTTTTCAAGAGATGAATTCATTTTCATCGCTTCGAGGGTCAACTCAGCCGAATGAAATACAAATTTTCTTGTTCCTGCACCCCTTATATAGCCAATCGGGGATGGATTACCCCTGTATATTGGGCAAATGATTTGTTTTTGCGCCGATCGATTTGAGTGGCGCCGGATATGGCAGAATCCGGGCGAGATTTCCCGTCCCGGATTTGCAGACATGGCCCGTGCGCTCCTTTATCGACGTCCCGCCGAACCATCCCGGCTTCTCATCAAGCATGGATCCCAGGTTTATTCAGTCCGCTTGCGCCGGCATCGCCGCGCGCGCCGCTACACCTTGCGAATCCATCCGAGTGACCGCGAAGCGATCCTGACAATGCCGCCGCGAGGAACGCTCGCGGAAGCAAAAGACTTTGCGCAACGTCACGGCGGCTGGATCGCGGCGCGTCTCGGGCGGCTGCCGAAGGCGGCGCCCTTCCACCACGGCGCGGTCATTCCGCTGCGCGGCATCGCCCATCGGATCGTGCATCGCGCCGGCGAGCGCGGTACCGTGTGGACCGAGACGCGCGATAGTGGCGAGCGTATTCTTTGTGTCGCCGGCGAACTCGAATATCTCGACCGGCGGGTCCATGATTTCCTGAAACGGGAAGCAAGACGAGACCTACAAAAAGCCTCGCAGCGCCATGCCGACGCGCTTGGCGTCAAGGTCAAGCGCCTTTCGATCCGCGACCAATCAAGCCGCTGGGGATCATGCACGTCCTCCGGATCGCTCTCGTTCTCATGGCGGCTCATCCTGGCGCCGCCGTTCGTGCTGGATTATCTCGCCGCGCACGAGGTCGCCCATCTCGTTGAAATGAATCACTCGCCACGGTTTTGGAAGGTGGTGGCTCGCATCTGTAATCATGTCGAGCGGGCCAAGAAGTGGCTCGACGTTGAAGGCAACGACCTCCATCGCTACGGTATTCAGGACTGATCTCGGAACTGCCGACGCGGCCGAAGTCTTACGAGGGCTTGATTGCTTTGGTTGGAACTGAAGCGCTTCGTCATTGCGAGGAGCACAGTTCCTCGTCTTCGAGGAACGACGGTGACGAAGCAATCCAGCTCTCTTTCTTGCTATCTGGATTGCTTCGCTCAGCACAAAATTGGCAGCCAATTTGTCGCGAGTTCGCAATGACGCGTTGAGAGCTTCATCTTATTTTGTCATGCCTCAGTGACCGCCGAACAGCCGGTCCACGAGCCAGCCATCCAGACCGCCAGCAGCTTCCGGCCGCACATTGGTCCGCACCGGCTGCGGCTGGCGCTCGACCGCAGGCGAAGCCGCCGGGACCGGTACGTCGACGGGTTGGCCGAACTGCGCGACTTCAGGCAGGAAGCCGCCCCGCTGTGTGCCGGGAATCGGCTCGGGCCGAACGCCCTGGTGAGCGGCGCGCATAAAGCGGGTCCAGACCTCCACCGGCAGGCCGCCGCCGGTCGCCTTGCGGGTCGGCGTATTGTCGTCGTTGCCGAGCCAAATCCCGGTCACGAGCCGCGCGGTATAACCGATGAACCATGCATCGCGAAAATCCTGACTGGTTCCGGTCTTGCCGGCGGCTGTCCATCCGGGAATCTCGGCCTTGCGCGCGGTGCCGCTGATGAGCGTCTGCTCCATCATCGTATTCATCATGGCGACCCCGCGTGGATCGATCACCCGGTCGGGTGCTTCCTTCCCGCGCGCATAGAGAAGCTTGTTGCCGTCGACGGTGCGGATGCGCTCGACGATATGGGGACTGGCGGCATATCCGCCGTTTGCGAACGGCGCGTAGGCCCCGACCAGCTCCAGCGGCGACACCTCTGAAGTGCCAAGCGCAATTGATGCGTTCGTCTCAAGTTTTGATGTGATACCGAGGCGGTGCGCGGTTCGCACCACTTTTGCAGCACCGACTTCCAGTCCGAGCCGGACGGCGACGGTATTGAGAGACATTGCGAGCGCCTGGGTTAGCGTCACCGCGCCGAAATATTCATGAGAGTAGTTCTCCGGCCGCCAGCCTTTGACATCGAGCGGAGCGTCCTGACGGATCGTCTCGGGCGTGAGCCCAGCCTCGATCGCGGCCAGATACACAAACGGTTTGAACGCGGAGCCGGGCTGACGCTTTGCCATGGTCGCCCGATTGAACTGGCTGTCGGCGTAGTTGCGGCCGCCGACCATGGCGCGGACCGCGCCGTCGGGCGTCATCGCCACCAATGCGCCCTGGCTGACATTGAACTTGACGCTTTTCGCGGCCAGTTCGTCGATCAGGGCGGCTTCCGCCACGCTCTGCAATTTCGGATCGATGGTCGTTTCGACGACAATGTTCTGATCGACCTGGCCCACCAGATCATCGAGGACATCGCCGACCCAGTCAGCAACGTAGTTGGTGGTACCGGCGCTGGCCGGCTTCACGGCGTAGGAGGGTTGGGCGGCCGAGGCGTGCGCCTGTTGCGCCGTGATGAGGTGAGCGTCCGCCATTGCCGCGAGCACGATCTTTGCGCGGGCTTCGGCACCTTCCGGGTTGCGATCCGGCGCGAGCCGCGACGGCGACTTGACGAGACCGGCCAGCATGGCGGCCTCGGCGAGCGTGACGTTCTTCGCGGGCTTTCCGAAATACTTCTGCGCCGCCGCTTCGACACCATACGCGCCAGACCCGAAGTAAACGCGGTTGAGGTAAAGCTCGAGAATTTGCGCTTTGGTGTGCTTGCGCTCCAGCCAAAGCGCGAGTTCGACTTCCTGGAGCTTCCGCTCAAGCGTGCGTTCCTGGGTCAGGAACAGATTCTTGGCAAGTTGCTGGGTCAGCGTCGAGCCGCCCTGCGATACGCCGAAGTGCAGCACGTTGGCAACGGCTGCGCGCAGGATGCCGATCGGATCGACGCCGTAATGCGAATAGAACCGGCGATCCTCGATCGCGATGAAGGCGTTCGGCAAATAGGACGGCACGTCCTTGAGCAAGACGTTGTTTCCGGCCATTTCGCCGCGCGTCGCCAGCACGCTGCCGTCCGCAGCGACAACCTGAATGGTCGGCGGACGTTTTGGAATTTCGAGCGACTGGATTGGGGGCAGATGCGCGCCGATATAGATCAGCAGGCCGACGACGGCGATAACCGCCCACAATGCGAGTACGGCGCCCCAATAAAACAGCCGCGAGAGACGCGCGCGTGTACGCTTCTTCGCTCGCCGTCCACCCTCACCCGGAGGCCTGCGCGGGCCTTCAGTATTCGGAGCGGCTGCTTTGCGCGGGCGGGCTCGCCTGTCCGGCGGCTTGTCGTCAGCGATCGTAACGCGGTCGAGCGGATTGATGCGCAACTCCGAAAGCGAAGCTGCGAACCCGCTGAATACCGGCTCTTTGCGCCCGCTACGCTTTTTTTGTCCCCACGCCATACGCAACAACGCTCACGCCGACCCTGCACGCCAGTGTGCCGATTTCGAAGTTCGCATGTTCTTGCAGCAACCGTTGATGCGAACGTCAAAATCAGACGGGACCCTAGCGGCCGGGCTTTAAGGCGCGGTTACCTGAAAGTTAATGCAACATTAGGGCTGGAACCGCCGACCCAAGTCGAACAAGCCGCGTCCTGTCATCCGCGCGACGTTCGCAGCCCGACCGGCTGGTCCGGCCAGAATGAAGGCCAAACCCATTTGCAAGGCGGCGTTTGCAAGACGCTGCCTCCCGACGGCGAATTATTTCGCAGTGCTGCCGTTAGCGAGCAGATGGACCAGCGCGCGCTTGATCGCGGTCTGCCGTGTCGGAGCGGTGATCCGGGCGCCGAGCAGGTCGGTGACGTAGAACACGTCGCGCGCGCGCTCGCCGAATGTCGCCACGTGGGCCGAGGCGATGTTGAGGTTGAGCTTCGAGATCGCCGTGGTGAGCTGAAACAGAAGCCCAGGTCGATCAAGCCCTGAAACCTCGATCATGGTGTGGCGGTCCGACCATTGATTGTTGATGGTGACCTTGGGTTCGACCACAAACGGCCGCAGCCTCTTTCCCCCGGCGCGGCTCGGTATCACGTCGGGCAGGCGCAACCGGCCTTCGAGCACCTGCTCGATGATCTCGGCGATGCGGCCGGCGCGCCTGCCTTCGTCCTCGTCGCGCTCATATTCGCGTGAGATCGCGATGGTATCGAGCGCCTGCCCGTCGATGGTCGTATAGATCTGGGCATCGACGATATTGGCGCCGGCCGACGCGCATGCGCCGGCAATGATCGACAGCAGCCACGGATGATCGGCGGTAAGGATCGTCAGCTCCGTGACGCCGCGCCCCTCATCGAAGCCGACGTTGATGTTAAGCTTCTTGCCGCTTCCTTCGCTGGCGCGCAGGAAGCGCGCGTGCCTGATCTTGTGCTCGAGATCGACCTTGAGCCAGTAGGCCGGATAATGCCGGACAATGTAGGCATCAAGCTCATGGTCGGGCCATTCGGTGAAAGCGGCACGGAACTCGGCCTCAGCCGCCGCCATGCGCTGCGCGCGATTGACCTCGGAGAAGCCGCCGGTCAGCACGGGTTCTGTCTCATAATAAAGAGTGCGGAGCAGCTGGGCCTTCCAGCCATTCCAGACGCCGGGGCCGACGCCACGAATGTCTGCGGTCGTCAGGATGGTCAAGAGCTTCATCCGCTCGACCGACTGGACCACGGCCGCGAAGTTCTCGATGGTCTTGCGATCGGACAGGTCGCGAGACTGGGCCACTTTGGACATCGTCAGATGCTGTTCGATCAGCCACGCGACCAGTTCGGTGTCGGCTGCGTTGAAGCCAAGGCGCGGGCACAATCTGCGCGCTACCTTGGCGCCCGCGATCGAATGATCCTCGGGCCGGCCTTTTGCAACATCATGAAGCAGTGTGGTGATGTAGATGACAGGCCGGTGTTCGGGAAGAATCTTGCGCATCAGCTCGCTGGCGAGCGCGACCTCGTCATTGTCGCCGCGCTCGATATCCTGAAGGATGCCGATGCAGCGAATCAGATGCTCGTCCACCGTGTAGTGATGGTACATATTGAACTGCATCATCGAGACGATCGTGCCAAAGGCGCGGATGAACTGACCTAGCACCCCGGTCTCGTTCATCCTGCGCAGCACGGTCTCCGCGTCATTCGAGGTCAGGATCTCCATGAACAGCCGGTTGGCTTCCGGGTTTTCGCGAAGCTCCGCGTTGATCAGCCGTCGCGACCGCGTCACCAGCCGCAAGGCGTCCGGATGAAAAGCCAGGTTGTTCTTCTGCGCGAGGCGGAACAAACGGATCAGATTGACAGGGTCGCGCTTGAAGAGATCGGGCGTCGCGAGATTGATGCGGTTGTTGTCGATGATGAAGTCGTCGTTGTCCGGAACCCGCCGAACCTCCGTGCCCCGCGGCCACAACATCACGCGGCTGAGAACCGGTGCCGGCTTGGCCTGCTGATCCTCGAGCTTCGCGCATAGAATTGCGGTGAGGTCGCCGACATCCTTGGCGGTCAGGAAGTAGTGCTTCATGAAGCGTTCGACATCCTGCATCCCCGGATGAGACGTATATCCGAGCCGGACCGCGATCTCCCGCTGCAAGTCGAACGACAGCCGTTCCTCCGCCCTCCCTGTCGCGAAGTGCAGGTTACAGCGTACCGACCATAGAAAATCGGCGCAGCGGCTAAAGGTCCGGTATTCGCGAACATCGAACACATTGCACTGGAGCAATTCGTGGCTTTCACGCACCCGATAGACATACTTCGCGATCCAGAACAACGTATGCAGGTCGCGTAATCCCCCTTTGCCATCCTTGACGTTAGGCTCGACCAGATAGCGCGACTGGCCGGCGCGGTGATGGCGCTCCTCGCGCTCGGCAAGCTTGGCAGCGACGAATTCCGCCGCTGTTCCCCGCACCACTTCGGTGTCGAAGCGGCTAACCAGTTCGTCGTAAAGCGCCCGGTCGCCGGTGACGAAGCGGGCTTCCAGAATTCCGGTGCGGACGGTCATGTCGCCCCGCGCCTGCCGGATCGATTCATTGACCGAGCGCGTCGCGTGACCGACATTCAAGCCCATGTCCCATAGACAATACAGGATAGCCTCGGCGACCTGTTCACCCCACGCCGTCTGTTTGTAAGGCAGAATGAACAGCAGATCGATATCCGAGTCCGGCGCCATCAGACCGCGCCCGTAGCCGCCGGTCGCCACCACGGCCATGCGCTCGCCGTCGGACGGAATGGGGGAATGATAGAGATGACGGGTCGCGGCCGAAAACGCCAGACGGATGATTTCGTCTTGAACGAAGCAAAGCCATTCGGCGCAGCGCCGCCCGTGGCGGTCACGCAGAAGCCTCGCCTGCGCCGCATCGCGCACTTTCGCGAGTTCGACCTTCAACAACCTGGACACGGCAGAACGGAAAACGTCCCCGTGCCCAGCGTGCTTTTCGGCCAGCGCATCAATTTCGCCGATGATCCGGACGGTATCGAAACCGGCGCCGTCCGCCGCTTCTTTTGTCGTTGCGAGGTCCATCGCTTATCCGGATAACGGAGGCCGCGCGCGCTGTCACCGCAGTTTGTGAACTGCATGTGACGGATCCATGCTTCAACCCACCGGTTTGAGCAATGATGCGCTCCAGCCGGCGTCTCCAGAATATCTGTTTTCTCGTTGACGGAAATCCCCTAAATATTTGAAACGCGTGACTTTTATTTCTCCGCTGCCGCGCCGATATTCCGCAGCCCATCCTCAAACGGAGCTTTATATGACGCTCCTCCCTCTCATGGGGTTTCGATCCCGACCAGTCGACCCCAGATAGAGGGCATGACCTCACAAATGCCCGACCCCGCCACGTCGCGTGAAACCCCCGTGCGTGCGCCCTCATCCATTCCGGTCGACGACGCCGTGATTCCGTTTGAGGTGAGCACACTCGACCTGCGCGGACGACTGACCCGGCTAGGGCCGGCGCTCGACGAGTTGCTGGTCCGGCACGACTATCCCGCACCGGTCGCCAAGCTGCTCGGCGAGGCGATCGTGCTGACGACGCTGCTCGGTTCATCGCTCAAGTTCGAGGGCCGGTTCATCCTGCAAACCCAGACCGATGGACCGGTGTCGTTCCTGATTGTCGACTTTCGGGCCCCGGCCGGGCTGCGAGCCTATGCCCGTTTCGACAAGGCCCGGCTCGGCGATGCTTCCGACTCGGGCGCGCTGCTGGGCCGCGGCCATCTCGCGATGACCATCGATCAGGGTCCGGACATGAACCGCTATCAGGGTCTTGTGGCACTGGAAGGCGGCAACCTCGAAGATGCGGCGCATGAGTATTTTCTGCGCTCGGAACAGATTCCGACGCGGGTCCGGCTCGCGGTCGGCGAGGAGTGGCGCCGGGAGGGGGATGGACCGAAGCGCGGCTGGCGTGGCGGCGGCATGCTGCTGCAATTCCTGCCCAAGGCGCTGGAGCGCGCGCGCCAGGCCGATCTCCATCCCGGCGATGCCCCCGACGGTGGCGCCGTGCATACGGTGAGCGAGGATGATGCCTGGGCCGAGGGTCAGTCGCTGATCGGCACCGTCGAGGACCTCGAACTGATCGATCCCGACTTGTCCGGTGAACGTCTGCTTTATCGCCTGTTCCATGAGCGCGGCGTCAGGGTGTTTTCGCCGCAAGCGCTGCACGCGCGGTGTTCATGCTCGCGTGACGCCGTGGCGGCCATGCTGAAGAGCTTCACGCCGGAGGACCGCTCGGGCATGGTGCAGGATGGCAAGGTTGCCGTGACCTGCGAGTTCTGCAATTCGGTGTACGAATTTACCCCGCAGGAAGCCGGCGTGGAGTAGGCGCGATTGGACGCGACCTTAGTTCAGCACGCGCTTGCTGTCGGGGCTGTCGAGCGAGAAGGTCGGAACGTCTATTTCGAAGGGTTCGCCGCTTCGGATCGAGATCATCTGGTAGCGGCCACTCATGAAGCCGGTGGCGGTCGGCAGAGGAACCCCGCTCGTGTATTCGAAGCGCTCGCCGGGCGCAAGCACCGGCTGCTCGCCCACGACGCCCTCGCCGCGGACTTCCTGCTTCCTTCCCGAGGCATCGGTGATGATCCAATGCCGGGTGCGCAACTGCACGGTCTCGGGACCGGCGTTTATGATAACCACCGTATAGGACCAGAAAAAATGGCCTCGCTCGGCGGACGACCTCTCCGGCATGAAATTCGGTTCAACGGTGACTTCGATCTGGCGGGTAACGGCACGGTACATCGCAAACTCTCTAGTATTCGAGCGATCATAGCCAAAACAGGCGCATGAACCAGCCCCCTTCGTTGTGATCGTGCGTCAGCCTGGTTCCACACTATGATCCCGGCGGCAATATTGATTTTTTGCCACCGTTAGCGTGAAGCTGTCCTCCCGTAAATCCATCTCGATCGCGCAGGCGATTGAGATGGCCTTATCGAAGCCGAGCGTATGCCGCCAGTTACCGATCAGATTGTCGGAGCGCGCACGAGGGCAACCCCTGCGGGCGTCACGCGCGATGCGCCGGCCGTTTTGATTCCGACCCCGCCGCGCGAGCGCGAGCTGAGGCTCGATCTGTTTCGCGGGCTCGCGCTATGGTTGATTTTCATTGACCATCTGCCGCAGAACCTCCTGACCTGGCTCACTCTCCGCAACTATGGCTTCAGTGACGCCACGGAGATTTTCATCTTCATCTCGGGCTATACCGCCGCCCTCGTTTACGGACGCGCGATGCGCGAGCGCGGATTTGTCGTCGCCGCCGCGCGCATTCTCAGGCGAGTCTGGCAAATCTACGTAGCACATATCTTTCTATTCACGATTTTCCTCGCGGAAATTTCCTACGTCGCGAGCAGCTTTGAGAACCCGCTTTACACCGAGGAAATGGGCATCCTCGATTTTCTCAAGCAGCCCGACGTCACGATCGTGCAGGCGCTGCTTCTGAAATTCCGCCCCGTCAACATGGACGTGCTGCCGCTCTACGTCGCGCTGATGCTCTTTTTTCCGCCGGTGTTGCTGGTGATGCAGCGCAAGGCTGATCTGGGGCTAGCGCTGTCGGTCGGTTTTTATGCACTCACCCGGTGGTTCGATCTGGCACTGCCCGCCTATCCCAACGGGGTCTGGTTCTTCAATCCGTTCGCCTGGCAACTGCTGTTCGTGTTTGGCGCATGGTGCGCGCTCGGAGGCGCCAAGCGCATCTCGCGCATCCTGTCTTTGCCGGCAACACTTTGGATTTGCGTCACCTATCTGCTGTTCGCTTTCTACACCACGCTGACCTGGCATGTGCCGCAGCTCAATCATTTGATGCCGGACATCGCCGAACAGTGGATGTATCCGATCGACAAGACCAATCTCGACGTGCTGCGCATCAGCCACTTTTTGGCGCTCGCCGCGCTGGCCGTCCGCTTCCTGCCCAGGAACTGGCCGGGATTGGCGTCCCCCTGGCTTAAGCCGCTGATCCTGTGCGGCCAGAGTTCGCTCCAGATCTTCTGTATCGGGGTCTTTCTGGCCTTCGCCGGGCAGTTCATCCTCGCAGAGTGTTCCGGCGGCGCCACGATTCACCTCATTATCAGCATTTGCGGAATCCTGATCATGTCCGCCGCCGCATGGGTGTTTTCGTGGTACAAGAGGGTTGCGGGCAAGGGCGGAAGCCGCGCCAAACCTGCCGATGGCGACTCGGATCTTGCGGGAGGAGGAGCATGAGGACCGGCTTGGCGTCGGTCTTGATCGCGCTGGCCGCTTCATCGGCCAGCGTCTCCGCGTGTGCTGACGATGTGACCAAAAACTGCGCCGTGCCGGCCTATCTGCTGACCAGCGATAGTACACTATCCCGGGTCGCCTCGGCGGTCAGGGCGGGCGGCCCGCTCAACATTCTGGTGGTGGGCAGCCGTTCCTCATCAATATCCGGAGCCGAGGAGGAAGCCTATCCGGCGAAATTGCAGGCTGCACTTCGCGAGAAATTGCCGGGCATTCTCGTGAACGTGTCCGTGGAACTGGCTCTGCGCAAGACCGCCGAGGATGTCGCGCCCGGCCTCGGCAAGCTCGCGGAGGCGAAAAAATCAACTCTGGTGGTGTGGCAGACCGGCATTGTCGATGCCATCCGGTCCGTCGACATCGACGACTTTCGCGAGGCCCTCGACCAAGGCGTGACCTCATTGCAGAAAGCGGGAGCGGATGTCGTGCTGATGAACATGCAGTACAGCCCGCGCACGGAAACCATGGTTTCAATGACATCTTACATCGACAACATGCGCGTCGTCGCGCAGCAGCGCGACGTACCAGTGTTCGACCGCTTTACAATCATGAGTAAGTGGAACGAGAGCGGTGAATTCGATCTATTCAGCCCAGTGCGGGGAGTAAGCCTTGCCAAACGCGTTCACAGTTGTCTCGGTAGCGCCTTATCGACCTTCGTGATCGAGACCGCTCGCATCAACCCCACCGAACTCGGGACCAAGCGTTGATGATGATCCTTCGCTTCCGCAGAACCCTCGGCCCGGCCGCGGCGGTCATACTGGCGGCAGTATCGGCCTCCACCGCGCTCGCACAAACGGCGCCGGCCAACGCCTCCGCGCTGTCGACAGGCAGCACCGCACCCGTTTCTTCGGTCGCAACCGCGCAATCCGGCACGCCGACGCAGAGCCTGTCCGGAAGGGCGATCGACAAGGTAGCGACAATTGCTGCTCGCGCGCGCGACATCTTCAATCGCGTCCCTTGCCTGCCGCCGAAGGGTGTCTCGCAGTCGGTGGGATCACTGCCTCATGTGGCGGCCAAGCTTGCCGCCAACAAACCGGTTGTCATCGTCGCCTTCGGTTCGTCCTCGACGCAGGGTTACGGCGCGACGTCGCCAGAATTCAATTATCCGAACCGGCTGGCGGCCCAGTTGCACCGCAAATATCCGGCCGCCGCCATCACCGTGCTCAATCGCGGCAAGGGCGGCGAGGACGCGCCCGAGATGATAAAGCGGCTGCGAACGGAAGTGATCGATGCCAAGCCGGACATGGTGATCTGGCAGGTCGGCACCAACGCGGTGCTACGCAATCTCGATCCCGCGAGCACCGCAAAAACCGTCGAAGACGGCGTCGCGACCATTCAGGCCTCCGGCGCCGATCTGGTCCTGATCGATCCGCAATACGCGCCCGCCGTCAATGCCAGGGGCGAGAATGCCGGCAGAATGGTCGGTCTGCTGAACCGGGTCGCGCACTACAGGCATGTGGGGATTTTCCCGCGCTTCGAGGTCATGCGCGACTGGCACGACCGGCAGTCGCTACCGTTCGACACCTTCGTGACCAAGGACGGCCTTCACATGAACGACTGGGGTTATGCCTGTTTCGCCCAGTTGCTCGGCGACAACATCATCAAGTCGGTGGATCAGGTCCAG
This sequence comes from Nitrobacter vulgaris, assembly GCF_031453995.1. NCBI lineage: Bacteria > Pseudomonadati > Pseudomonadota > Alphaproteobacteria > Hyphomicrobiales > Nitrobacteraceae > Nitrobacter > Nitrobacter vulgaris. The sequence continues at coordinate 67,777 of NZ_JAVDPZ010000013.1, forward strand.
GCTGGCGCCAGTTTACCGGCGGCCGCGACTGTCAATCGGCCTTTGTGAGACTTTACCACCTTTCCCTGTTGGAAAGGGAAGAAAGCCTCACACCTTGTCCAGTGCGGCAACAAGATCCTCGATCAGGTCGTCCTTGTGTTCGAGACCGGCCGAATAGCGGATGAAGCCTTCGCCGATCCCGAGCCCGGCGCGGACTTCCGGGGCAAGGCGCTGGTGGGTGGTGGTTGCCGGATGGGTGACGAGACTCTTGGCGTCGCCGAGGTTGTTCGAGATGCGCGCGAGCTTCAACGCGTTGAGACACCGAAACGCCGCCGCCTTGCCACCCTTGACATCGAAGCCGATCAGCGTCGAGCCGGCGCGCATCTGCTTTTTCACCAGCGCCGCCTGCGGATGGTCCGGCCGGCCCGGATAGATGAGGCGGGACACTTTCGGATGCGACGCCAGCACCTCCGCGATCGCCGCGGCGCTCTCGGTTTGCTGGCGCACGCGGACGCTGAGCGTCTCCAATCCCTTCAGGAGAATCCAGGCGTTGAACGGCGAGATCGACGGTCCGGTCTGGCGTATAAAGGTCTGGAGATGATCCTGGACGAAAGCGTTCGACGACAGGATGACGCCGCCGAGGGTCCGTCCCTGGCCATCGATGTGCTTGGTAGCCGAATACACTACAACGTCGGCGCCGAGCTCCAGCGGGCTTTGCCAGATCGGTGTCGCGAACACATTGTCGACGATCAGCCGAGCGCCAGCCTGATGCGCGATCTCGGCGATGCCACCGATGTCGAGCACGTCGAGCGTCGGGTTGGTCGGGCTTTCGATGAAGCAGGTTTTGGTGTTCGGCCGCATCGCCTTGCGCCATTGATCGAGATCAAGGCCGTCAACCAGCGTGGATTCGATGCCGTAGCGGGGCAGCAGGTCTTCGACCACATAGCGGCAGGAGCCGAACAAGGCCTTTGCCGCCACCACATGATCGCCCGCCTTCAGCGGCGCCAGCATCGCGGTGGTCACCGCGGCCATGCCCGTCGCGAGGGCGCGCGCGGTCTCCGCGCCTTCGAGCGCAGCCATGCGCTGCTCGAACATCGCGACCGTCGGGTTGGAGTAGCGCGAGTAGATGAAGCCGGGATCTTCGCCCTTGAATCGCGCCTCACACTGTTCGGCGGTGTCGTAGACGTAACCTTGAGTCAGGAACAGGGCTTCCGAGGTCTCGGCGAACTGCGAACGTAGCGTGCCGGAATGAACCAGCCGGGTTTCAGGGTGATAGCGGGATGCGGACTTGGTCTCGGACATATGATCTCCTGCGTGTCCGCTGCGGACAGCGGCCACAAAAAAACCGGCCTGGAAGAACTCCACAAGCCGGGATCACATTGTCCCCGGCCTGTTTAGCGACTTATTTAACGTGGCTGCAAGCCGGCCGGCTCAAATCACCACGGAACGCTGTCATGCCTAATCCCGCCTCTCCCGTCCGTCAAGCCAATCAATTGACAATCGCAATCGGCTGGCTGCAAATCCGGATTCAGACGCCAGAACCCTGCCTCTCGCCGACGGACAAGCACTAAAAGCCCCTGCTCCTGTTTTCGGGTCGATATCGCCCAGGCCGTAAAGACGACATCGTGTCATTCTCGCTCCCTCCCGACGCCAACGGCATTCTGCCCGACCGCATGATCGCGGCGATGGCCGACGCAGGCCTGATCCTGCCGGAATATCCGTTTGTCGAGAGCCAGATCCAGCCGGCAAGCCTCGATCTGCGGCTCGGCGCCATGGCTTATCGGGTGCGCGCCAGCTTTCTGCCGGGGCCGGACGCAACCGTCGCTGAACGCATCGACGAGCTCAAGCTGCACGAAGTCGATCTTTCCGACGGCGCGGTGCTGGAGACCAACTGCGTTTACATCGTGCCGCTGCTGGAGAGCCTGGCCCTGCCGCCCGAAATCATCGCCGCCGCTAATCCAAAAAGCTCGACCGGCCGCCTCGACGTGTTCACGCGCGTGATCGCCGACGGCACCCGGCGCTTCGACATGATCGGCGCCGGCTATCACGGGCCGCTCTATGCGGAGATCAGTCCCAAGACGTTTCCAGTGCTCCTGCGCGAGGGATCGCGGCTGTCGCAGGTCCGCTTCCGCACCGGAGAGGCCGTTCTCGATGCCCACGAGCTCGAAGCCCTGCACGGACGGGAGCGGCTCGTCGATGTCGACGACGCCGATCTCGTCAACGGCGTGGCGCTCAGCGTCGATCTTTCGGGCGACTATGCCAACGGCTTTGTCGGCTATCGCGCCAAGCGCCATACCGGAGTGGTCGATATCGATCGCCGCGGCGGCTATGCGGTCGGTGAGTTCTGGGAGCCGATCGCGGCGCGGCCGGACGGCAGCCTGATCCTGGATCCTGGCGAGTTCTATATTCTCGCCTCGAAGGAAGCTGTTCAGGTGCCGCCGGACTACGCCGCGGAAATGGTGCCGTTCGATCCGCTGGTCGGCGAGTTCCGCGTGCACTACGCAGGCTTCTTCGATCCCGGCTTCGGCTATGCCGGCGCGGGCGGACAGGGTTCACGTGCGGTGCTCGAGGTGCGCTCGCGCGAGGTGCCGTTCATTCTCGAGCACGGCCAGATCGTCGGCCGCCTCGTCTATGAGAAGATGCTGTCGCGGCCCGACGCGATGTACGGCCAGCGCATCGGCTCCAACTACCAGGCCCAGGGCCTCAAGTTGTCAAAGCATTTCCGGTTGTAAGATCGTAAAGGCCTGCTGCTGATTCCATCAGAAGCGGAAAGGCACTAGCCTCATCCTTTGATTGAGCATGATCTTATCCGAAAACCGGCTTTCCCTTTTCGGGATCATGCTCTAGCATAACCGAAATCGATGGGGATGGAGTCCCCCGACAACCGCCGCAGGCTGATGACTCCTACCGGGCGCCTTTGCGTCGGTAGGAGCTATTTCCTTCCCCGCTGCGCCCGAGAAAGGGCGCGTGATGAACAGACTTCCGAGTTCGCTATCGGTCTCGTTGTGGGGCGTCGGCGTTTGCTGGGTGGCCGTTGCGATCGGCTACCTGATGGATTCCGAGACGCTCCCGGTGATTTCCCTATTGATCTCTCTGGCGGTTCTTCTGGCGATCCCTCTGGTGGTCATCGGCGTCTTGGGCGGTATGGCCGAATGGCCGCAGAAGGAGCAAAAGCCTTGAAGTGGACGTATATCCTGGCCGTCGCAGCCGGCGGGTCGCTGGGATCGGTGGCCCGCTATCTCGTCGCCATCGGTTTCGGCAAATTGCTGGGCCCGAAGTTTCCGTGGGGAACGCTCGTCATCAATGTCACGGGGTCGCTTCTGATCGGACTGTTCGCCGGCCTGTTCGCTGTCCGATGGAGTCTGCCTCAAGCCGTACGCATCTTCCTTATCGTCGGAATCTGCGGCGGCTACACCACGTTCTCCACGTTCTCGCTCGATTCATTCTATCTGATCCAGCGGGGCGAAGTGGCTGCCGCCGCCTTTTACATGATCGTTTCCGTCGTGCTATCGGTTGGCGCGGTGATCGCGGGCTTACAGATTGTGCGGGTGCTTTAGAACGATCCTTCGGACATTTCCCCGCTGTTGCGGAGCGGTTCGCTCGCTTGACGTCTTGGCGGGCTGAGCGCCATCGGTTACATCAGGGGTGGAGAGCCGATAAGCGGGCGTAGTTCAATGGTAGAACGGCAGCTTCCCAAGCTGCATACGAGGGTTCGATTCCCTTCGCCCGCTCCAACGTCGTCCGGCGGTCTCCTGCCGCCCGACCGTGCGCTTCCGTCTCCCAAGGATTACGGCGCGATCGTCAGCCTGGCTTTCATATTGGGATGGAAGCGGCAGTAGTAGTCGATCATTCCCGCCTTTTTCAGAACGAGCTTGACGGTTTTGTTCGGCGGCAGCGTCACGTCCCAGTCGCCGTTTCGGGCCGTCGCGGTATGTGCGAAGATGTCCTCGTTGACCCATTCGACGGTGTCGCCGACCTTGGCCTCCATCTCGACCGGCATGAAAGCGAGGTCCTGCATCGAAACTCGAACCGTCGCCGCGCGGGCCGCGGCGGATAGTCCCAAGGTCGCGACCCCCATGCCCACGATGCTTAGGGCTGAGATTCCCAAGGCTGCGGCAATCGGGAGATATCCGTCCGGCTTCATGGCGCGCCCTACTTCAGTTCGGCCGCGACTTGTTCGGCATGTTGCTCGTGGCCCTGGAAGATCTTCAGCCCCGTCTGCAGCAGGCTCTTCAGCTCGTCATTGCTGGCCGACGGAATGAGCAGGGTTTCAAGGGCGTTGTCGACCGCCTTGTGATAGGCGACCTCGTTGTCGACATAGGCCTTGTCGAACGCGGCGCCCTTCAGTTTCGACAACTCCTTGAGTTTGGCGGCGGCGTTCTTGGACAGCGTGCGGCTGGTGTCGTTGTCTTCAGGGGTGACCTTCAGCTTCTTGACCAGTGCGAGCGCCTTCTCGTTCACCGCCTCATGATCCCGCACCATATCGGCGGCAAAGGCCTTCACGTCCTTGTTGGTGGATTTCTCCAGCGCCTGCTTCGCAGCGGTGACATCGATGACGCCGGCGGTGTAGGCGATATGCGCGATCTGCGGATCGGTGGGTTTCGCGCCCTGCGCGAAGGCACCGCTGCTTAGCAGTGCTGCGGCGGCGATCGCCGTGCTCAGTCGAACGAACATTCTTGATACTCCTGTGACGCCGCGATTCGAAAATCGCCGGACGTTTTGTTGCGATACACAGGATTGGATGCGGCCCCGCGGAACAGGTTCCCGAATTATTTAGTCAGACCAAGCCGGCCGAGAACCGCATCGGTCAGGCGCGCGCATCGTTTGCCGGCGAAGGGAAAGGCCTCCATCATGACCGGGCCGACCTTCTTTTCCACGTTCGCACGCAGCATCGTGCGAGCACGATGAAGCCGCGTCTTCACGGTTTCCGGCTTGAGATCGAGGAGCTCAGCGGTCTCCTCCACGTTCATTCCCTCGATCACGCGGGTGATGAAGACGATGCGGAATGCCTCGGGCAGTTCGTCAACCGCCTGCTCGACGATGTGCTGTATTTCGCGCTGGGCCATGGTTTTTTCGGGGTCATCGGAAACGGCGGACACGGGAAACTGGATGATCTGGGCGTTCAGCACACCCGGCTCCAGCGTGGTCCAGTCGACGGTGGGGCGCAGGCGTCGCCTCCGGCCAAGCGCCTCGTTGATGGCGATACGCGCCAGCCAGGTTGCGAGACGGGAGTCGCCACGAAAGCTCTCAAGATGCGTGAAGGCACGAACGTAGGTTTCCTGCACGACGTCCTCGGCCTCGCTATCGTTGCGCAGGATGCCACGCGCGATCCGGTACAGTTTGCGATTATTCGCCTGCATGATGGCGCGGATTGCGCCTTCGTCGCGCGCACGAGCGCGGCGAACCAGTTCTAGATCGTCATCGCACGGGCCGGCGACGAGCCGGGACTGAACCTGTTGCATGCGCCTCACTCCGGATCTCGGGATACTCCACCGTTAGAGGAATAGATGCGGCAAAGTCGGCCAGGTTCCCTGCATTGGTTTGTTAACCATAATTCCGCTGTCCCGATGAATCGTCCCGTTCGAGCGGCGTGAGAAAAAGTAGATACCGGTTTTGCCTCGGTATCCGAGCAAATTGATCAAGCATTTCTTCACGCGACCTGGGTTCTCCTTAAGCCGAACACGCTCGGGTAAGTGCAGCGCGTCGGCAACACTGAATTCGAATCTTATTTGAGTGATCAAGGCGATCTGGACAAAACGCCAATCTCACCAGAGGCTACGGACTTGGAGCCGCACAAAGATCACCGCCGATTCGAAATCGACACGGGGCAGATGATGAGGGTCGTGACGGGATTGCTTGCAGTGATATTCCTGCTGGGACATGTTGCTGCAAGTCATGCCGTGGTTCGGATCGGAGAGGATCGGGGCGGCCGGATCGGAACCTATCTTGATAAATATGAGGCCGTTCGCAATTCTGGCCAGTCCGTCATCATCGACGGTCTATGTGCATCAGCTTGCACCATCGTTCTCGGTACGGTCCCGCATGACAAGATTTGCGTGACGTCCCACGCTGCTCTCGGGTTTCATGCCGCTTGGGATCTCGGATCGAACGGCCGCGCCGTCACCAATTCCGAGGCGACCCTTATGCTGTATTCGATGTACCCTTCCGCAATCCAGCGCTGGATCAAAGAGCGCGGTGGTTTGACGCGGCGCATGATCTTTCTTCGTGGCCGCCAACTCGCTGACATGTATCGTCCATGCTACCTTGACGCGCAGGCGTCGTCGGCGCGCTGATCTGACATTGCCAATTCATCGTCAAAAGTGGCCAATTCATCACCACGTGATCGCACCCGGTTGCGCTTGCCTTAAGGGCGAGACTGGCCTTATCTGAAGCCTCGCCGTGTCGGCAGGGCGCTGTGGGCGCGCTACGGAACCACTGGGTCTTCGCGACGCACGCTTCCGGCCTCGCCGCCCGCTTCCATAGCGTTTTCGAGCGAAGTGGTGACCTGTTCGCGTGAAGAAAACGCGTCAAACAACAATCTAGAGCTTCGCCTCTGATTCGTCAGAAGCGAAAATGCTCTAGGCTTTTCCGCAAGTTACGAAGGCTTGATAGCGAGGACGCGGCCTTCGGAAGGCGCGATACCAAGGATACCCGATGTCAAATAGATTCGCCCGTCCGCTGATCCTGTTTGCGGCCTTCGCCGGTAGTCTCGTCGTCGGTCTCACGGTGGTGCTCTGGCTGCTCGGCGGGCTCGCCGGCACGCGCACCGCAACGTCGATCGGCGGCGGCCCATTCAAACTGACCGACCAGACCGGTCAGACTGTCACCGAAAAGAGCATGGTCGGCAGGCCGACAATTATTTTCTTCGGCTATACCCACTGCCCCGACGTCTGCCCGACCTCGCTGTTCGAGATGTCGGAGGTGTTGCGGGCGATGGGGTCGGACGCCGACCGCATCAACGCCTATTTCGTCACGGTCGATCCGGAACGCGATACGCAGGAAACGATGGCAAGTTATCTTTCCAGCTTCGATCCACATCTGAAAGGCTTGACCGGCGATCCGGCGGCTGTCCAGAAAGCCCTGGCCGCCTTTCGGGTTTACGCAAAAAAAGTCCCGCTGAAGGATGGTGCCTATTCGATGGATCACACGGCGCTGATCTATCTGATGGATCGCGAGGGCCGCTTCGTCTCGCCGTTCGATCTCAAACGTTCGGCGGAAGCGGCCGCCGCCGATCTCAAGCGTTATCTGTAGCGCTGCCACCGTTGCGCAGCCGTGTCGCGGGGGACGAGCATCCGCGAGGCGGCGGCTGATCGGATTTGCGGGGAAAGGCCATGCTCGGTCTTTTCCCATTTATATGGTTCGCTCAGCAGTTGATACAGCGCGCGCCACGCCGCAATCGAAAGACAAGCCCAATAGATCGGCGTCAACGCCAGGATCCAGCCCTGATGCAACTGCCCGCGCCGCGCAAGGCCCATCAGGCCAACCACGATCGTGGAGACGAAGCCGGCGGCGATTGTGGTCAGATGCAGCGGCGTGACCGCGCCCGTGGCAAATCCGCCGCTGATGGCGCCGGCATCCGCCAGCAAGCGCAACGTCATATCGACGACGAGGATCGGAAAGGTCAGCGCCGTCAGCACGTTGCCCCCGATGATGGCATTCAGCGTGAAAAACCCCTTTGCGCCCGCGTCCTTCCATAACCGCCGGGGCCGGCGCATATGCACGCTCCAGGTCTGCATCCAACCCTTCATCCAGCGCGAGCGCTGGCGCAACCATCCGCCGAAACGCGCCGGCGCCTCCTCGAAAGTCGTCGACGCGAAGGTGCTCGATCGATAGCCGAAGCGCGCCAGCCGAAAGCCGAGGTCGGCATCCTCGGTGACGTTGTAAGCATCCCAGGCGCCCACCTCGCGAAGGACCGCGGTGCGGAAGTGGTTCGACGATCCGCCGAGCGGCAGCGGCACGCCGAAGGACGCGAGCCCGGGAAGGAAGACGTCGAACTGTCCGGCATATTCGGCGGCAAACATGCGCGAGAGCCAGCTGTCCGACTGGTTTTCGATGCAAAGGCTGGCCTGCACGCAGGCGACATCGACGCCTTGAGTACGGAAGGCATCGAGCGCGGCGCGTAACTGGCCGGGATCAGGACGATCTTCGGCATCGAATACGGCGGTGAAGCTGCCGCGCGCGAACGGCAGCGCGCAGTTCAACGCCTTCGGTTTGGTGCGCGGCCCTTCCGTTGGAGCGAGCAGGACCTGGACTTGCGGCATCGGCCCAAGTCTTGCCAGAGCGGCGCGGGTTTCGAGATCGTCAAGCTCGATCACGATGATAACGTCGAGCTTTTCGCGCGGGTAGTCCAAGGCTCCGATGGCTTGTAAGAGCGACGCGACCGATGAGGCCTCGCGATAAAGCGCCGCAATCACCGTGTAGACCGGCAAACAATTATCGGGAATGCGTGGCGGGCTCCGGACCGAGCGCCGCGGCGTCAAGCTGGCCGCGAGCCGCAAGCCGATAAATGCGAGGAACCACAGCGCCAGCGCGCTGCTCCAGATGTCCGGGACGACCGTCGGCGTCAGCGTCATCATAACGCTCAGGAGGACAGTCTGAGCAAGCCGTCGCATTGTGCGCAGCCGGCGTCCGCGGGAGGTGTCGTCGGCAGCCGGCGCAGCGGACAGGGCCGGGAATCGTCGGCCGAGCGTATTGGCGGCGGAGCGGCCGAGCACGTCGCCCGCTTCCTGCCGCAGCAGAAAGTGATCGAGGTTTTGCTTCGATGTCAGCAGAACCCGGTCGCGTAAAGATGGATAGGCGGCGGCGAGACGGCAGAGTCGCCGTGCCGTGAACCCGCGCGGCGCGACAACCCAAAGCAACTGTCCTCGCTGGCGCAGCGGAAGCAGCCCGTGTTGTGCGACGCGGGATAAGTAACGATCGGGCAAGGGGCAATCGGAGCGGGAAATCTCGGCGAACGTCTCGATCGCAAGACCGGTTTGAAAGGAAAGTGCTTGCAGATAAGCATCTTCATCAATGACGCCCGACCGGATCAGCGCTTGATCCGCGCCGGTGCCCACTTCCCGGCCGCGCGCCTCGGCAGCGCTCAGCAGCGCCGGAGCGAGAACATGCCGCAGGCAATCCAGTTCGCTCGCCGGACCGGGCTCGGGGTCGCCCAGCCAGTTATCGTTGCTCGACCGGGGGATGCAAATGAAGCCGGGCGCAAGCGCCGAACTCTCAGGCACAGCACGGCGGAGCGCGTCGGCCCGGCCGCCATCCTCTACACGATTCCGCCCCGGCAAGTCGCGTCCCCACGCAAACGATACTCGCATCCCGTTCCGGATGGTCTATAAAACCCTCCGTTCGAAAAGCCCCCGTCAATGCAACCACAGATTACAGTTTCCGACAACGAAAGATTGATCCGCCGCGGCGCGGCCACGCTGGGTTGTTTGCTCGCCGCCGGCTGGATACTGGTTGCCGGAGCAGCGACCGGCTGCGCGCGCGCGCAGACCGCAACCGTCGCGCCGCAGGCCGTGCCGGGCTTCTGGGATCCGCGCCACCGTCCGGACCGGCCCGATCTGTCCCGCCTCACCGTGATTCGCTTTTTGACGGAAACCGACTATCCGCCCTTCAACTATACCGGTCCCGACGGCAACCCGGCCGGCTTCAATGTCGATCTGGCGCGCACCCTGTGCGAGGAGATCAAGGTCACCTGCACGGTACAGATGCGGCGATTCGAGACGCTGGTAGACGCGCTTTCCAGTAACCGGGGCGATGCCATCATCGCCTCTCTCGCGGTCACTCCGGAATTACGCAAGCGTGTGGATTTCACCGACCCTTACTATCGAACACCTGCCCGCTTCGTGTCACGGCGCGACGTCGTCATGTCCGAGGTGCGTCCGGAGTATCTCGAGGGTAAGAAGGTTGGCGTCATCGGGGGGTCCGCGCACGAGGCCTACCTCAAGGTTTTCTTCACCGACGCCGAACTCCACGGCTATCCGAACGACGAGACGCTGCGGCAGGCGCTGCGCCGGAACGAAGTCGACTTTATTTTCGGTGACGCCATCTCACTGGCGTTCTGGATCAACGGCACCGATTCGGAAAGCTGCTGCGCATTCAGCGGCGGCCCCTTTATCGAGAGCCGCTATTTCGGCGAGGGCATCGGCATTGCTGTGAAAAAGGGCAATGACGTGCTGCGCCAGACACTGAACTGGGCGCTATTCCGGATCTGGGAGAAAGGCCGGTATACCGATCTGTGGCTGCGGTATTTTTCCGTCAGTCCGTTTTAGAGCACGATCCTGAAAAAATGTGGCGCAGCGGAAGACGCCGCGCCATGGAGAGCAGAATGTCTGACGTCCCATCAGCGAGCGACCTTCGTGAACTCGCCGATCAATCTAATGCGTGGCCGTTCGAACAGGCCAAGGCGATCGTCGCTCGCCTGAAGAAGGCGCCGAAGAATGAGGTGCTGTTCGAGACAGGCTACGGCCCCTCCGGCCTGCCGCATATCGGCACCTTCGGCGAGGTCGCGCGCACCACGATGGTGCGTCACGCCTTTCGCGTGCTGACCGAAGATAAAATCAAGACGCGGCTGCTGGCGTTTTCCGACGACATGGACGGCTTGCGCAAGGTGCCGGACAATGTGCCCAACAAAGAGCTGCTGGCGCTGGATCTCGGCAAGCCGCTGACGAAAGTCCGCGATCCCTTCGGCACTCATCCGAGCTTCGGCGAGCACAACAACGCCCGGCTGCGCGCTTTCCTCGACACCTTCGGTTTCGACTACGAGTTCGCCAGTTCGACCGCCTACTACACGTCGGGCCGCTTCGATGCGACACTTCTGAAGGTGCTCGAAAAGATCGACAAGGTGATGGCGATCATGCTGCCATCCTTGCGCGAGGAGCGCGCGGCGAGTTATTCGCCGTTTTTGCCGATCTGCCCGCGCACCGGCGTGGTGCTGCAGGTGCCGATTGTCGCGCATGACGCGGCAGCCGGCACGGTTTCCTACGACGACCCCGAAACCGGAGAGCGGGTCACAGTCCCCGTCACCGGCGGGCACTGCAAATTGCAATGGAAGCCGGACTGGGCGATGCGCTGGACCGCGCTCGGCGTCGATTACGAGATGGCCGGCAAGGACCTGATCGATTCGGTCAAACTGTCCGGCAAAATCTGTTCGGCGCTCGGCGGCACGCCTCCGGAAGGCTTCAACTACGAACTGTTCCTCGACGACAAGGGCCAGAAGATTTCCAAGTCGAAAGGCAACGGCCTGACTATCGACGAGTGGCTGCGCTATGCCTCGCCGGAATCGCTGTCGCTGTTCATGTACCGCGAACCGAAGGCGGCGAAGCGGCTGCATTTCGACGTGATCCCGCGCAATGTCGACGACTATCAGCAATTCCTCGAAGGTTATCCGCGTCAGGATGCGAGGCAGCAGCTGGTCAATCCGGTGTGGCATATTCATGCCGGCCATCCGCCCGCGGCCGACATGCCGGTCACGTTCCAGTTGCTGCTGACGCTGGTCTCGTCCTCGAACGCGGAGAATGCCGAAACCCTGTGGGGTTTCATCGGCCGCTATCGGCCGGGCGTCACGCCGACCACCCATCCGAAGCTTGACGCACTGGTCGGCTATGCCATCAACTATTACCGCGATTTCGTGGCACCGACCAAAACGTTCCGCGAGCCGACCGCGAGCGAACGAGCCGCCTTGCAAGACCTGCGCGATGCGTTGTCACAACTGCCCGCAGACGTCTCGGCAGAAGACATCCAGAACACGGTCTACGAGATCGGCCGCCGCGAACCTTTTCTCAACCACAAAAAGCTCGCCAAGGACGGACGGCCCGGCGTCTCGCTCGACTGGTTCAATATGCTCTATCAGGTGTTGCTGGGTCAGGAGAAGGGACCGCGCTTCGGCTCGTTCGTCGCGGTCTACGGCGCGCAGAATGCCATCGCGATGATAGACGGCACCTTGGCGCGGGCGGGTTAGCATCTTTCTCCCTCCGCTCATTTGCAAACAGATTTGAAGCAGGACTTTTTTTGAAGCGGACTCGTTTTGAAGCGGATTGGAGCGAAAAATGTTGAGGCGGGTTGCGACGGTGTTTGCCGCCATGATCACAATGGGCTTTTCCGGCATCCCATCAGCCGAAGCGCGGCCTGATATGGTCGGCTATCAGGGCGACTATGCGCCCGGTACCATCGTCGTGAAAACCAACGAGCGCCGGCTGTATCTGATCATCGATTCGAATCGCGCGCTGCGATATCCCGTTGGCGTCGGCAAAGCCGGCAAGCAATGGACAGGCACCGCGCGCATCGAGGGCAAGTATCGCGACCCGGCATGGGCGCCCCCGGACGATGTAAAACGCGACAATCCGAAAATCGCGGACGTGATCGCTGGCGGTTCGCCTGCGAATCCGATGGGCGTCGCGGCGATGACGCTCTCCGGCGGCGGGCAATACGCCATTCACGGCACCAACCGGCCGGGGACGATCGGCCGCTTCGTGTCATACGGCTGCATCCGCATGTACAATAACGACATTGACGATCTCTACCGGCGCGTGTCAGTCGGCACGCCCGTGGTGGTAACGCAACAATAGATCGCGACGAGTCGCGAATATGCTCGACATCGGTCTACTATCTGAGGAATCATTGTCACGGCGACTGGTTGAGCGTATAGACCGGCTTCTTTCCCATACGCTGATAGGACACGATGGCCCGTCAATTCGCCACATCGACTGAGCCCGAAGCCATGGCTGAAGACAGCAAAGTCCGCCAAAGGGCTTTTGAGATTATCAAGGCCCGATCGTTCGGTCGCGGCGACATCAAATTGTCTTCCGGGAAAAGCAGCACGTTTTACTTCGATATGAAGCCGACGATGTTGTTTCCCGAAGGAGCCCATGCGCTGTCCGAACTCATTCTCGCTCGCCTTTTCGGCAAGAGCATAGATTTTATCGGTGGATTGGAGATGGGAGCGGTCCCGCTGATTTCGACCGTTAGCCTTCTCAGCCACATCAAGAATGAACCGCTTCCCGGCTTCTTCGTTCGGAAAGAAGTCAAAAAACACGGAACCCAAAAGCTCATCGAAGGGGTTCCCAACGGCGGCCTCTCCGGCAAGAAGGTGGTCATCCTGGAAGACGTCACGACAAGCGGCGAGTCAGCCATGATCGCGGTGTCGGCCGCCCAAGCTGCAGGCGCCGAAGTCGCGATGGTGTTATCGATCGTCGACAGAGGCGAGGGGGCCGTGGCCGTTTATAAAGGGAGAAATATTGAATTCGACTCCCTGTTCACCGCGAGCGAATTCCTGGATTCTTAAGCTTCTGAGGCGATCACAACGCGGCAGCGAATCGTTACAGACAAAAAAAAGCCGCGGCTCACGCGGCTTTTTTGCGGTGACTACCGGCCCACACTGTTGCACCAGCTTTCGCGATGACCACCATGATAGGCGCGGGCAAGACCGCTCGCTACCATCGCCGCTGCGATGTCGGAGGTTCGCGCCGTCGCGGCATCGGCAACCACCCGTCCGTTATATTTGTCGGGGCCGATATTGGCGATCGTGACGCCGCCCTCGCCGAGCAGATCCCGCAGCCGGGCGCTGGCGGCTTTCGCTAGCCGAAATTCCTCGGAACATGAGGCCTTCATTTCCGCTGTGTCGATGCCGCGTAGCCGCACCCGCGTCGTCATATCGAGGCCGGGCCACAAATGAACCAGCGCCTCGAAGGTATCGCCATCGATCGTCCTGATCACGTCGACCTGGTGCCGTCCCGCCGAACCAGCGGCGCGAGCCCAGATCGCCCGCGTCTCCGTCGGCGTTTGGGAGTTAACGACCTGCGGCCAGCCAATCCAGCTCCGGATCGGGAGCATGGTTCCGGCCACCACGCCCACAATAAAGATCCAGGGCAGAACCGGCGACAATCGGTGGCGCCAGCGCGGCCCGGGCAATGCATTTATTCTGGTATATGGGTACATATTCCTAGCATAGAGCGAGTCGGGTCACCCGGCAAGCCCACGCAAGCGGTGGCAGGAGGAAAAAGCGCGCCGCTCAGAAATCCGATGCGATGCCGTTGCGTTCCCAATCGCCGAACCGCGTCGGTTCGGGACCCTTCGGCCCCAAAACCTCTTTAACCCATGCAGATGCATCGGTCTGCGCGGCGCGGCGAGCCTCGGCCTCGGCAAGCGCGCGCTGAGCCGCAGGCGTCGGCGACTTGCGCGGGTCCATCTCTGCGCTCCGCAGCGACGCGGACGGCTCGTCGGTCATGCATATTCTCCGGTCAGCGAGACGAAGCGGAAGCGTATGAAACCGTTTCCACAGATCATGCAAATGCGTGAAGATGGTGGCGATTCTTATATTTGGCTTATTCGCATGTCATAAATCTGGATCCGCCGCGACGGACGCACAGCAGATGCGTCCGCCATCCCCTGATCCCCTTAAGCGATGTGCCTGCCTCATGCCGTCCACCAGATTCGCACCGCCGACCGAGGCTCCGGGCCTTGCGGCCCGGCGCATCGCAGCGGATATCCTCGACGGCGTCCTTCATAAGCGTCGCACCCTCGATGAACAGCTCGAGGGTCCCACCGCGCATCCCGCGCTGAAATCGCTTGCCGACCGCGACCGTGCCTTGATGCGGCGTCTGGTGGCGACGATCCTGCGCCGGCTCGGAACCCTCGGCCATTTGCTGTCACGGTTGCTCGATCGCGGCATTCCGACCGATGCGCCGCGCGCGCAAAGCGCGCTTTTGATCGGCGCGGCGCAGATTCTCTGGATGGACGTGCCGGATCATGCCGCTGTCGATCTGTCAGTACGGCTGGTGCAATCCGACCGCCGCGCGGCGAAATATGCCGGACTTGTCAACGCGGTGCTCCGCCGCTGCGCGCGCGAAGGCCAGTCCCTGATCGATGAGGTCCGTTCCGAGTCGCTTGATATCCCGCCATGGCTATTGGCACGTTGGTGCGGACACTACGGCGAAAGCACCGCGAAAGCGATTGCCGACGCGATCAACCACGAGCCCGCCCTCGATCTCACCATCAAAGCCGACGCGGCACACTGGGCGACACGACTGCACGGCGAGGCCTTGCCGACCGGGACCGTTCGCACCTCGCTGCAAGGTCCTGTGACGATGCTGCCGGGATTCTCCGAGGGGCAATGGTGGGTACAGGACGCCGCCGCCGCGCTGCCCGCGCGACTGTTCGGCGATGTCACCGGACAGCGGGTCATCGACCTCTGCGCGGCGCCGGGCGGCAAGACAGCCCAACTCGCGCAGGCCGGTGCAGACGTAACCGCGATCGACCGATCACCAAATCGGGTAGCGCGGCTACGCGAAAATCTTGGCCGTCTATCGCTGAACGCGCGGTCACTCGTCGCCGATGCCATCGACTGGTACGATGATGTCGCCAGCGACGGCTTCGACGGCGTGCTCGTCGATGCGCCCTGCTCCGCAACCGGCACCATCCGCCGTCATCCGGACGTGGCCTGGCTCAAGCAAGAATCGGATATCGCGGCGCTGACCACCCTGCAACAAAGGCTGCTGAAAAAGGCGATCACACTGCTCAAGCCCGGCGGAACACTGGTCTATTGCACCTGCTCGCTGGAACCCGAGGAGGGCGAACAGGTCGTTGCCACGCTGCTTGCATCCGAACCAGGCATCCGGCGCGTGCCAGTCAGCGACGCCGAAGTGGCCGGACTGTCTGATATCGTGACGCCCGCGGGGGATCTGCGCACTCTGCCCTGCCATCTGCCACACGATGATCCCACGCTGGGCGGACTAGACGGCTTCTATGCGGCACGATTGACCAAGTCCTGATTCGCAAAGCAAGGGCGAGAGATTCGCGGCATTTCAAGATGGTGCGTTGCCGGCCTTTCCGGATTACAAGGACTCAGTCCTCATCACTGCAAAGGGATTCGCGAGAATCCTCACACCGAAGGCGCGCGTGTCGGTCGCTCATCGCAGACGCATTTCAATTCTGATCGTCCGCCGTTTCGCTCGTCGGACGATTGCGCGCGCCAGCGACGGGCCTGCGGCGCTTTCGCGGCTATGGCCCGGCCGCGCCGACCGCCTGACCATCGCGCCACACGACCTTCGTACGGCCGACGCCACCCGCGCCGCCGAAATTTATGCGGGCCGCTTCGTATTCGCGGGCAAGATCGTCACCTGTCACTCCCGCTCCATTTTCGACCTCGAACCGCCGTCCGAGGATTGGGAAGCCGCCCTGCTCGGCTTCGGCTGGCTGCGGCATCTCCGCGCCGCCGATACGGCGATTACGCGCGCCAATGCGCGATCGCTGATGGAAGACTGGATCTCGAATCCCACGCGCAGGCGGCCTGTAGGTCGGCGCGCCGACGTCATGTCGAGGCGCGTGATCTCGCTGCTGTCGCAGGCCCCGCTTGTGCTCGGCGATGCGGATGGAAAATTCTACCGCCGCTATCTGCGCGCGCTTGCCCGAGACATCCGTCTGTTACGTTTCGGCCTGCACGACGCGCCTGACGGCGTGTCACGGCTGCAGGTTCTGATCGCGCTGTGCTACGCCTCGCTGTGTCTTGCCAACCAGGCCCGCACCATCCGCAACGCGACCCGCAAGCTCTCCGAGGAATTGCGGCGGCAAATCCTGCCCGACGGCGGACATGTCTCGCGCAATCCGGGAGCTTTAATCGAACTGCTGATCGACCTGCTGCCGCTCCGGCAAACCTTCGCCGCACGCAACATCGCACCGCCGCCGGCGCTGCTGAACGCCATCGACCGCGTGATGCCGATGCTGCGCTTCTTCCGTCACGGCGACGGCGGCTTTGCGCTGTTCAACGGCATGAGCAGCACACCGTCCGACCTTTTGGCGACGCTCCTGGCCTATGACGACACCCGCGGCATACCGATGGCCAGCATGCCGCACACGGGCTTCCAGCGGATCGACGCCGGCGCGACAATCCTGATCGTCGATGCCGGTCCGCCGCCACCACCGAACCTCAGCGAGGAAGCGCATGCCGGCTGCCTGTCGTTCGAGCTGTCTTCCGGCTTGAACCGGGTCGTCACGAATTGCGGAATGTCCTCGACCAGCCGCGAGACGTGGCGCGTCTTCGCGCGCTCGACAGCAGCGCATTCCACACTGGTCTGCCATCAAACATCCTCGTGCCAGTTCGTCGAACAATCGGCGATGAAGCGGCTGCTCCAGGGGGCGCCGATTGTCAGCGGTCCGGCCCACGTCGAAACTTTTCGCGAAACCAATGACGACGGCGAGCGGCTGACGGCTTCGCATGACGGCTATCTCGCCCGGTTTGGTCTGATCCATCGCCGTGTGCTGACGATGGCACCGGACGGCTCGCGGCTGGAGGGCGAGGACATGCTAGCGCCTGCCCCGGGCGGCCGCATCAAAGGCGGCCAGATTCGTTACGCATTGCGTTTTCACCTGCATCCGTCCGTCAAGGCCAGCCGCCTCGATGATGCGCATGCCGTGATGCTGGTTTTGCCAAACCGCGAGGTCTGGACGTTCGAAGCGGCCGACAACCGGGTCGAGCTCGAAGACAGCGTTTTTCTCGCCGGCAACGACGGTCCGCGACGGTCCGCACAGATCGTGATTCACCAGAATGCCCGGGAAGTCCCCCGAGTGCGTTGGGGTTTCGTGCGTTCGACGACGTCGGCCGCGGTCACCAACGCCCGCCGTAATGCGCGGCGCGAACCGGAATTGCCGCTGTAGACGAAATGTGCCGGCGGCCTTGCCAGAGCAGGCCGGTTTCATCACCGGCAAATTCATGCTAACCGGCTGCGCTAAAGTTGTCGGCTTTGATGGAATCAAAGTCGGCACCGGGCTTCCGTTTTGACGCGTTTTCTTGACGCGAACCGATACCCTCCTCGCTCGAAAACGCTATGACCTTCCAGGATCGACAATCATGACCGACCGACCGCGCCGCGTGACCCGCGCATTGCTTTCCGTTTCCGACAAGACCGGCTTGACCGAGTTCGCCCGCGCGCTTGCCAGCCTTGGCATTGATCTGGTGTCGACCGGCGGCACCGCCAAGGCGATCGCAGCGGCAGGATTGAAGGTCAGCGACGTCTCCGACCTGACGGGCTTTCCGGAAATGATGGACGGCAGGGTCAAGACGCTGCATCCAAAGGTACACGGCGGCCTGCTCGCCATCCGCGACCATGCCGATCATGCAAAAGCCATGAAGGACCACGGCATCGTTCCGATCGACCTGCTGGTCGTCAATCTCTATCCGTTCGAGTCGACGGTCGACAAAGGCGCTGCTTACGAGGACTGCGTCGAGAATATCGACATCGGCGGCCCCGCGATGATCCGCGCCGCCGCGAAAAACCATGATGACGTCGCGGTCGTGGTCGAACCGCAGGATTATCAGGCGGTGCTCGACGAGCTCAACGCCAACGCGGGTGCGACCACGTTGAGCTTGCGCAAGCGCCTCGCCGCGAAAGCTTACGCCCGGACCGCCGCCTATGATGCCGCGATCTCCAACTGGTTCGCGCTGCAGCTTGAGACCGATACCCCCGACTATCGCGCCGTCGGCGGACGTCTCGCGCAGACGTTGCGTTACGGAGAGAACCCGCACCAGACCGCCGCATTCTACCGCACGCCGGAGCGGCGCGCCGGCGTCTCCACCGCGCGGCAATTGCAGGGCAAGGAATTATCCTACAACAACATTAACGACACCGACGCGGCCTATGAATGCGTCGCCGAATTTGACGCGGCGCGCACCGCGGCCTGCGTCATCATTAAGCATGCGAACCCCTGCGGCGTCGCTGAAGGCTCAAGCCTCACCGAGGCCTATCGCAAAGCGCTCGCTTGCGACCAGACTTCGGCCTTTGGCGGCATTATCGCGTTCAATCGCACGATCGATGCCGACGCCGCCAATGCGGTAGCCGGCATCTTCACTGAAGTCATCATCGCGCCCGATGCGACCGAGGAAGCGATTGCGATCATCGGTAAGCGCAAAAAACTGCGGTTGCTGCTGGCCGGTAGCCTGCCCGATCCGCGCGCGCGCGGCCTGACTGCGAAGACCGTCGCTGGCGGACTTTTAGTGCAGGGTCGCGACAACGCTGTTGTCGACGACATGTCGCTCAAGGTCGCAACCAAGCGCGCGCCGACCGAGGCTGAGATGCGCGACCTGCGCTTTGCTTTCCGCGTCGCGAAGCACGTCAAGTCAAACACCATTGTCTATGCCAGGGATCTGGCCACCGTTGGCATTGGCGCGGGACAGATGAGCCGCGTCGATTCCGCGCGCATCGCAGCACGCAAGGCGGAAGATGCGGCGCGCGAGCTGAACCTCACCGAGCCGCTGACCAAAGGCTCGGTCGTGGCGTCGGATGCGTTCTTCCCATTCGCCGACGGAATGCTCGCCTGCGTCGAGGCCGGCGCCACCGCGGTCATTCAACCCGGCGGTTCCATGCGCGACGAAGAGGTGATCAAGGCCGCCGACGAGCACGGCATCGCCATGGTGTTCACCGGCATCAGGCATTTCCGTCATTAGATCACGATGATTTTGAATCGAATCGATCCAAAATCATGAACGTGATCGATTCCAGTATTCTGAGAAGCGGGATGCGAGCGGAAAACCGCTTCACACTTTTCCTCATCCCGCTTTAAAGCGAGATACTACACGTTGAGATGGATGCGGGCAGAACGGATGAGACCGGTGATAGGCGGAGCGCTTCTGCTGCTGGGCGTGTCGTCGCTACCCGTGCTCGCGGGCAACGGTGAGGGTATCACCAAGCCGCCGGGCAGAGCGACAACCTGCACACCGTGTCACGGCCGGAATGGAGAGGGCCAGCCGGCAAGGGGCATTCCACGCCTTGCTGGTCTCAATGCGGAATACCTTGAACGTCAGCTCGATGGTTTCAATAACGGCGCGCGCAAGAACCGTGTCATGCTGATGATCGCATCGGATCTGTCCAACGACGAAAGAAAGGCGCTGGCCAACTACTATGCGGGCATGACGACACCGAAGCCCGAAACTGCTCCCGCTGATCAAGCCGTGATCGCGGCCGGAGCGAAGATTGCCGCGACCGGCGATCCCTCGAACGACTTGCCCGGTTGCGGACAGTGCCACGGTGCAGCGGGCCTTGACGCGGGAGCGAACTTTCCCCGCCTCGCGGGACAATCAGCACTTTATATCGAGAAAGCACTCCGGTCGTGGAAAGCCGGTGATCGCAAGGTCGATCCCATGGGGGTGATGGCCAATGTCGCAAACAAGCTGACCGACGATCAAATCAAAAGCGTGGCCGCGTATTACGAGAGTTTGCCTGTGGCAGCATCGGCCCCGACTCCGGAATCCAGGCCATGATCCGCATGCAGACGGTTACTCCCGCACGCGCGACAGCAGTGCAAGCCCCGCGACGAAGAACAACACCAGCACCGCCATGCCCGCCTTCTGGCTAGCGGTGATCGCGGTGATGAAGCCGACCAGCAGCGGGCCAACGAACGAGGTCACCTTTCCGGTCAGCGCGAACAATCCGAAAAACTGCGCAATGCGATCCTTCGGCGCCAGCCGGATCAGCAACGTGCGCGAGGCCGCCTGCAATGGACCGCCGGCGCCGCCAATCAGACAGCCGAGGATGAGATAGGCTTTTTCCGCGGGTGCTGCGAACAACCCGCCGCCGGGCACGGGCGGCGCGACCTTCACGAACAGGATCGAATCCTTGTCGACCATCAGGATCGCCACGATCGCCAACAATAAAACAGTCATGCTCGCGGCGATGACGAATTTTGGACCCACCCGGTCGTCGAGCTTGCCGCCGATCCACGCGCCGAGCGCGCCGGCTATCGCCAGCAGTATCCCGAACGTTCCGATCTCGATGGTATGCCAGCCGAAGGTGCCTGCGGCATAGATCCCGCCGAACGCGAACAGCGACACCAGCCCGTCGGTGTAGATCATGTTGGCGAGCAGGAAGGTCGCCAGCGACCGTCGTTTCGGCAATTCGCGGAGCGTGCCGCGCAACTCGATCAACCCTTCGCGCAGCGCCGCTCGCACCGGACGCTTGGCCGGGAAATCCGGTGTCAGCAAAAACATCGGCAGGACGAAGACGACGAACCAGAGGCCTGTCAGCGGGCCTGTGATGCGATCGCCCTGGTGGGTTGCGGGATCGAGACCGAACAACGGCGTCACGCCGAACAGCGTCTTGCCGGTGGCGCGATTGGCGGCGAGGAAACCCAGCACCAGGATCAGGCTGAGGATGCCGCCGATATAGCCGGTGGCCCATCCGGTCCCCGACAGGCGACCGATCTTGTGCGGCGGCACCAGCGACGGCATCATCGCATTGTTGAACACGGTGGCGAATTCGACGCCGACGGTAGCGATGCCGTAGGCGATCAACAGCGGCAGGATCAGGCTGGCGTCACCGGGCTTGCCGATCCACATCAGGCTGGAGCCGATGACCAATAGCGCGCCGAAGGCCGCGATCCACGGCTTGCGCCGGCCGCTGGCGTCGGCGATGGCGCCCAGCACCGGCGAGGCGAGCGCGATCACGATGCCAGCCGCGCCGGTCGCAAATCCCCAAAGCGATTGCCCCTCGGCCGGTGTCGCCGCCACGAAAGTCGCGAAATACGGCGCGAATACGAAGGTCGTAATCAGCGTGAAATAGGGCTGCGCCGCCCAGTCGAACATGATCCAGCTGGCAATGGCGGCGCGAGAGGCATAGCCCTCTCCGAGATTCGCACTGGCCGCCGGTAAGGCTGTCGTCACCGTCATGCCCGATATGTTGTGTCGAATCATGTGGGCGTCTGACCTTGCGCCTGAGTTCCTATAGCATTGCTCCCATCAACAGAGCGACTCCTCCAGATCCGGAACCGAATGGATGATCCACCGCGAGCCGCGTCGGTCCATATTTTCCGTGATCGCCTTCTGCGTGATCATAGCATTTGCGCCGCTGTCATGGCCCGCCGTCGCGCAGGATGCACGCGGCACGGCTCCGACCACGACCTCCGATGCGGCCCGTCCGGTTGCCGCCAAACACGGCATGGTGGTGGCGCAGGAGCGGCTCGCGGCCAAGATCGGAGCGGAGGTGCTTGCGCAGGGCGGCAATGCCGTCGATGCAGCGGTCGCGACCGGCTTCGCCCTGGCGGTCACCTACCCGCGCGCCGGAAACATCGGCGGCGGCGGGTTCATGCTGATACACCTCGCCGATTCCAGACGCGACATCGCCATCGATTATCGCGAGACCGCACCCGATGCGATCAGACGCGACATCTTCCTCGGCGCAGACGGCGCGCCCGACCCGGCGAAGTCGCGCGATTCCGCGCTCGGCATCGGCGTGCCCGGCACCGTCGCGGGGCTCGCGCTGGCGCTCGACAAATACGGCTCGGGCAAGTTCACCCTCGCCCGTCTTCTCAAGCCTGCGATCACGCTGGCACGCTACGGACTCGAAATCGCCGACGACAACGCCGATACGCTGTCGCAATCGCATGACCGTTTTGTGCGTTGGCCGTCCTCGATGAAGATTTTCGCGCATCCTGACGGCACTCCGCTGCGCGAGGGCGACCGGCTGGTCCAGACCGATCTGGCCGCGACCCTGACCGCAATCGCCGAGTACGGGCCGCAAGGATTCTATGAAGGTTCGGTGGCCTCGAACCTGGTGAAAGCGATCGACGCAGCCGGCGGGATCATGACGCTTGAAGACCTCAAGTCCTATCGGCCGCTGATCCGAGAGCCGGTGCGTGGCAGATATCGGGGCTACGACGTCGTTTCGATGCCGCTGTCCTCGTCGGGCGGCACCGTACTGCTCGAATCGCTGAACATCCTCGAAGGCTTTCCGATGCGCGATCTGCATCAGGGATCGCTGGATTCACTGCACGTGCTGGTCGAGGCGATGAAGCGCGCTTATGCGGATCGCGCGCGCTATCTCGGAGATCCCGCTTTTGTCAACGCCCCGATTCAAACCCTGCTTGCGAAGGACTATGCAACGAAACAGCGCGCGTCGATCGACATGATGCATGCGACGCCTGCGGCCGCCGTGCCCGTGCGGCCGCAGCGCGAGGGAGACAACACCACGCATTTTTCCGTGGCCGACGCCTTCGGCAATGTCGTCAGCAACACCTATACGCTGAACTTCAGCTACGGCGTCGGGCTGGTGGCGGAGGGCACCGGCATTCTGCTCAACAATGAGCTTGACGATTTTACCGCCGCGCCGGGCGCGGCGAACGCCTTCGGCCTGGTCGGATTCGAGGCCAACCTGCCCGGCCCCGGCAAGCGACCACTGTCTTCGATGACTCCGACGATCGTTCTGAAGGACAGAAAACCGGTGCTGGTGACGGGATCGCCGGGCGGCAGCCGCATCGTCTCCACGGTTCTTCAGGTGATCGTCAACGTGCTCGACTACGATATGAACATTGCAGCCGCGGTCCACGCGCCTCGGCTGCATCATCAGTGGCTGCCGGACGAGGTCCGCGCCGAACAGGGATTCCCCGATGGCATCATCGCGGGATTGCAGGCGCGAGGCCACGCCGTTGTCGTACCGATGGGACAGACTTCGGCCAACTCCATCGCCATCACCCCGGACGGGTTGTTCGGTGCGCCGGACCCGCGTACCCGCGGGTCGCATGCTGCGGGATATTGAGGCGCGCACGTCGTTTGGAGCCGAACGATATGGCTCGTAATATTTATCCGGGTAATATTGACGGACTAATTATATCCGGGTAATAAATGCCAGCCAACCCGCAGCCGGACACCTCCCATGATGCATGACCAGACCTCCTATTTTACCGCTTTCGAGGGCCAGCGGCGGATCGCATCTGGCCCGCTCACCGATGTCGCGCTCGCCGTCAAACACGCAGGCACGCGCACGACTGCTCCGATCGCAATCTACAGCGACGAGACCGGGCGCCCGATCGACCTCGATTTGCGTGGGTCCGACGATGAGATCGCGGCTCGCCTGCGGCAGACCTTGCCGGTGGAAACGATCATAGCCAGCGGGGCCTCCAAACCGGGCGAACCGCGCGGCCGCGGCCGGCCGAAACTCGGCGTGGTCGCGCGCGAGGTGACGCTGCTGCCGCGGCACTGGGAGTGGCTGAGCGCGCAACCCGGCGGGGCGTCGGTCGCCTTGCGCAAGCTGGTCGACGAGGCGCGCCGCGCAAATAGCGACAGGGATCGCAGCCGCGCGGCACGCGACGCTGCCTATTACTTCATGTCTGCGATGGCGGGCGATTTTGCAAACTTCGAGGAAGCCGCACGCGCGCTGTTCGCCAACGACCGGCGGCGGCTAGCAGCCCTGATCGCCGGCTGGCCAGACGACATCCGCGATCACATCGTCAAGCTGGTGGAGCGGATTTGACATTCGCTCCATGGTCTGGCGCAAACAGAAGATCGAGCGGCTGATCTGACGAAACAGGAACGAGCCTTGCGCCCCGCGAACCTGTGTCGAAGAAACTTAAAAGGCAAAACAGAAAAGAGCGATGCGCATTCTCGTTGTCGGGGCCGGCGCGACCGGTGGCTATTTCGGCGGCAGGCTGCTGCAGGCGGGTCAGGATGTGACCTTCCTGGTGCGTCCCAAACGCGCCGCTGAGCTGGCAAGCACCGGTCTTGTCATCAAGAGTCCGCACGGCGAGTTGACGCTCCGCAATCCGCCGACAGTCCAGGCTACTGGCTTGAAGCAGACATTCGATCTGGTTCTGCTGAGCTGCAAGGCGTTTGATCTCGAAGGCGCGATCACATCGTTCGCGCCGGCGGTGGGGCCGCGCACGGCGACCCTCCCGCTGCTCAACGGGATGCGGCACCTGGAGATGCTCGACGCAACATTCGACCGCGAGCGCGTGCTCGGCGGCCTGTGTTCGCTCGCGGTCACGCTCAACGAGAAGCGCGAAGTCGTCCACCTCGCGCCAATGCAGTCGCTCCGTTTC
This sequence comes from Nitrobacter vulgaris, assembly GCF_031453995.1. Classification (NCBI taxonomy): domain Bacteria; kingdom Pseudomonadati; phylum Pseudomonadota; class Alphaproteobacteria; order Hyphomicrobiales; family Nitrobacteraceae; genus Nitrobacter; species Nitrobacter vulgaris. The sequence continues at coordinate 92,545 of NZ_JAVDPZ010000013.1, forward strand.
GGCGAGCGCAACGGCGGCACAAGCGAACGCGTTCGGGTGATAGCCGAAGCTTTCGCCGGCGCCAGTTGCGGAGCACAGGCATCCGAAACCATCATTCAGGACATGTGGGAAAAGTGGGTGTTTCTAGCGACGCTCGCCGGCACGACCTGCATGATGCGCGCATCCATCGGCCAGATCGTCGCCGCACCTGGCGGACACGATTTCATCCTTGCCGTGCTGGCCGAAGTTGCCGCTCTTGCGAGCGCGGCAGGTCACGCGCCGCGCGAAGATTTCCTGAGCAGCGCGTCGGCAATGCTGACGGCGAAGGAATCGCCGCTGACCGCATCCATGTTCCGCGATATCGAGGCCGGCGCGCGGGTCGAAGCCGATCATATCATCGGCGATCTCATCACCCGAGCCGAGGCCGCAAAGCTGCCGATACCGAAACTTCGCACCATCTATACGCATTTGAAGGCGTACGAGAACCAGCGGGAATGATTGCCGCATCCGCGACCGCCCCGCCGTCTTCAAAAATCCAGATCTTCAAAAATCAAGGTCGACATAAGTGCGCGATGCCGGCACGCCCGCCAGCCATTCGCTTAGCAACGGACGGAACGACGGCCGCGACTTGATCCGCGCATACCACGCCTTCGCCGCCTCGTCCTCGACCCACGGCACGTCGCCGAGATAATCGATCGCCGACAGATGAGCCGCCGCGGCGAGATCGGCATAGGTCAACCGATCGCCGGCCAGATAATTCCGCGTTCGCGCCAGCCAGCCGATATAGGCCAGATGATAGCGCACATTGGTCCGGGCAGCGCGCATCACGTCGGTCTCCGGCGGACCGCCGCCGATCTCCTCTCCCATGAAGCGCTTGTAGATGCGTTCGGTCACCAGCGGACCGGAAACCTCCTCGAAGAATTTCTCGTTGAACCAGGCCATCAGACGACGCACCTCGATGCGCTCGGGCATTGACGTCGGCAACAACCGACGCTCGCCGACGCGCTCGCCGTAGGTCTCGTCGAGATAGTCCGCAATGATACCGGCGCCGGGAACCGCGGGGATGCCTTCGGCGATCAGCACCGGCGTGGTGCCGGCCGGATTGAGTGTCAGGAAAGCTTCACGCCGCTCCCACACCCGCTCTTCCACCGGTCGGACATCGAGTCCGTGTTCGCCGAGAATCAGGCGAATAAAGCGCGATTGCGGACAGAATGGATGGTGAAGCAACGTGAACATGGGGCCCTTGATAAGTTTGCGATGCTTAAGAAACTATCTCCAAAGCGTTAACGGCAGAGCGTTAGCGGCACGCGCGCCTCCGCTGAGCTGTCGAGTAGCGGGTGAAACTGCGTTCGCCCGGGCCAGATTCATGGATTTGGGCATTGCTGCCCTGCGGCGAATAAGCGAGAAGGACGCATCGTTCGCAGTCGACTAGAATTCAGGGTAGGCCCTTCCCATGATTTCCGATGTGATCAGAGCCGTGATTCTCGGCATCATTGAGGGCGTCACCGAATTCCTGCCGGTGTCCTCAACCGGCCATCTGCTACTGGCGGAGCGCTTCTTCGATCTCGGTTCGGGGAACTTCTGGAACACATTCACGGTGTTGATCCAGCTTGGCGCAATTTTGGCGATTGTGGTCATCTATTTTGCGAAACTGTGGCCGATCGCGCTCGGCATGTTCTCCAACGCCGAGGATCGGCGCTTCGTCATCGGCGTGCTGGCGGCCTTTCTGCCGGCTGTGATCGTCGGCCTGATCGCCGGCAAGTACATCAAGGAACTACTATTCAATCCGTGGGTGGTGTGCTTCTCGCTGATCGTCGGCGGCGCGGCTTTAATGTGGGTCGATCAACTCGATCACCGGCCGCGCGAACACGACGCCACGGCCTTTCCGCTGCCGATGTATATCTGGATCGGCATCGCACAATGCGTTGCGATGATTCCCGGCGTATCGCGCTCCGGCGCCACCATTGTCTCCGCGATGCTGCTCGGCGCCGACAAGCGCGCGGCGGCGGAGTTTTCATTCTTCCTCGCGATCCCCACCATGATCGGAGCCTTCGCCTATGATTTCTACAAGAACCGCGCCGACATGACGACCGACAATCTCGGAATCGTTGCGATCGGCTTCGTGGCATCGTTCGTCACGGCGATCATCGTGGTCAAAGCATTCCTGAGCTACGTCACGCGCAACGGCTTTACGTTCTTCGCCTGGTGGCGGGTGATCGTCGGCACGCTCGGTCTGATCGCGCTGGCGCTGGGGCGGTAGAGTCCCACCGGACCATCATCATCGCGAGCGCAGGATCAACTCGGAAATCCACGAAGCTAACCGCTTCGTCGCTCATAACTCTCTCAACGATAAAAAGGTCACGCCCCCTTCGGCGCGAACTGACCGGCCTTGCGGAAGCGCCAGAGATATTGCGGCACCACCGCCTCCATGGAGTCCGGCGCGATCCCCAGCCCTTGCAGCGTCAAGCCCGCGGCCGTCGCCGCATCGGAAACGACATTGTCGGTCTTGAGCAGCGTGACCTGATCCGGCGTCAGCTTCAGCGGCCCCGGCGCGAACTGCAGGACCATCGCCTTGAGCCGGGCAATCGCGAACGGCAGCGGCACCAGCATCCTCTCCCGTTCGATGACGCGGAGAATGATCTGCATGATCTCGCGCATCGAGAGCACCTCGGGGCCGCCGAGTTCATAGACGGCGCCCGCTTTGGTCCAGCCGTCGACCGCGTCGGCCACGGCGGTTGCGACGTCGCCGACATAGACCGGCTGCATCCGGGTCGCGCCGCCGCCAATCAGCGGCAGCAGGGGTGACATCCGCGCCAGCGCGGCAAACCGGTTGGTGAACTGGTCCTCGGGGCCGAACATCACCGACGGCCGCAGGACGGTCGCAGACGGCACCGCCGCCAGTACCGCCCTTTCCCCGGAAGCCTTGGCGCGGGCGTAGGCCGAAGCCGATGTCGCATCGGCGCCGATGGCCGAGACGTGCACCATGCGCGCGCCGGCCGCCGCGGCTGCCTCCGCAATGGTGGCGGCGCCTTTGGCCACCACGGCATCGAAAGTCTGCCGGCCGTTCTTGGTCAGGATGCCGACCAGATTGACGGCCACATGGGACCCCCGCATGGCCGCACCGACCGACCCCGGATGGCGCAGATTGACCTGCACGGCATGGATCTGGCCGACCTTGCCGAGCGGCTGCAAATGTCCGGCCAGTTCGGGGCGCCGAACACCGACCCGAATGCGGTAATCCCGCTTGGCGAGAGCGCGCACCACATACCGGCCGAGGAAGCCCGAGCCTCCGAAAACCGTGACGAGCGTGTCCGAATGCGATGCCATGATGCGGTCCTCAAGGGCGATAATTTCAGGTCTAGAGAATGGATATTCCGCCGTTCCGCGGCACGTCAACCGGCGGACCGCTCAGCCACCTATTGAGGACGCCTTCAAGGATTTGACAAGCGCGCGGCCGATGCCTACTAACCCGGCCGGGCCCAGGTGGCGGAATTGGTAGACGCGCTGGCTTCAGGTGCCAGTGGCTGCAAGGTCGTGAAGGTTCGAGTCCTTTCCTGGGCACCACGATGCTTTCAAATCTTTGTTTCGAAAGCAAATAAGCAAAATCAAGGAGTTGACGCTACCCGCCTGGTACAAAAGGTTGGTACAATGCCCCTTGCTATGTCACGTCCCTGGAAGCATCCCAAGAGTGGTGTCTATTGGCTACGTCGCGCCGTGCCGGCCGACTTAAGGCGGCTGATCGGTAAGCGCGAAGAGAAGCAGACGCTTCGAACGAAAGACCCCGCGGAAGCAAAGCGGCTGCATGCCAAAGCCCTGGCTGAACTTGAGGCCAGATGGGGGAATTTGCGCGCCGGAGCTAGGCAGCTGACTGAGCGCGAGGCTCACGAATTGGCAGCTCCGATTTATGATTTGTGGCTCGCCAAACACCGCGACAACCCGAGCGGTAATACCTGGCACACCGAAGTCTTTGAACGCATGTGGCATGTCCCCACACGCGAGGAGATTGTCGCGGACCTTTTTGAGCCCGACTCTCAAGCCGTTCGACAACACGAAAAGGACGATGAGCGAGCGGTTCTCCAGCAGAGCTTGTGCCTGATGTATGCTGGCGACGTCCTCGAACAGCAGGGCCTCATCCTCGATCCGACTAGCGAAATCAAACTGGAGAAGGCGGTAGCCGTCGCGCTTCAGCGCGCGAGCCTGGTGCTTGCTCGCTTAAAACGCGGGGAATTCGAGGCGATCGGTCCCGGTTCGTGGGGTTTGGGAACCCGGCCCAATGAGCCGAAAAAGCCCGTCTCATTCAACGTCCTATTGGATCGGTGGGTCGCAGAGCGCAAGCCCGCGGAAAAGACCCGATACGAATGGACGCGTGTGTTCAATGAGTTTCGCCGGCACGTGCAACACGATGACGCGTGCCTCGTCACCCGCGAAGACGTCGTTAGCTGGAAAAACAGTCTTGTCGACGCGGGAGGTTCGACCAAAACCATCCGTGATGCAAAGCTGGCTCCCCTTCGTGCCATCTTCCAAGTCGCGGTTGACAATCAGCTTCTTCCAATCAATCCGGCGGCAAACCTTCCCATAAAACTGAAGGCAAAGCCGGGGCAAGGACGCCGCGGTTATACCAATGCAGAAGCCCGGATCGTGCTTGCAGCAGCCGCGGAGGCACGTGATCCGGTTCGCCGTTGGGTTCCGATGTTGGGTGCTTATTCGGGGGCCAGAGTTGCTGAGATCTGTCAGCTGCGGGTACAGGACATTACGGAGATTGATGGGATCCACTGCATGAGTTTCACTGCCGAGGCTGGTCCCCTCAAGACGGAGAGCTCCGAGCGTACGATACCTATTCACACAGCCATTATCGATGCTGGTTTCTTGGAGTTCGTGGCCAGTATCGAGAGTGGTCCTCTGTTCGTTCAATTGAAGCCTGACAAGTTCGGCAGCCGGGGTGGCACAGGTACCAAGGTTCTCGGTCGGTGGGTTCGATCTTTGGGCCTCAAGGACACCCGGTTAGCCCCCAATCACTCATGGCGCCATCGGATGCGTACGCTTGCACGGGACTATATGCTGCAGCCAGACCTCATTGATGCCATTACGGGCCATCGAAAGAGAACTGTTGCCGACGGGTACGGAGAATTCCCGATGCGCGCCCTCAAACGTGAGCTCGATAAGATACCTGTGTTGTCGCTGTCGCTAAAAAAGCTGTGACACTTGTTGAGAGAAGACTCCTGACTACGAATCTGGGGGTCAGGGGTTCGAATCTCTTCGGGCGCGCCAGTGATTTCGGGTTGTGCCTACCGCAAATTAAATCCGAACATATTGATGGTGCAGTCCGCCCAGAATCGGTCGACAGAGAATGCGTCCGGCTGTCTCGACGGCACGTGATATCGGCGCGTCCTTGTTCAATGACAGATGGGTGCGTGTGCCGTTGTAGTAGCTCATGTACAAGAGCAGCACGTGGCGCAGATGGCGTTTGCCGAATACCACGATATGATCAAGGCATTCCCTGCGGATCGATCCGATCAGCCGTTCGGCGTATGCATTTTGCCACGGTGAGCGAGGAGACGTCGGGCGATCGCGAATACCGATGGAAACGTTGGCGACATCACCGACTGTCATACTCGACCGTCCAGCGTCGCGTATTAGATGCATCCTTGATGCCGGTGACGTGATAGGAAAAATCGGTATTCTCATGAAGATAAGTGGTTGAATCCAGCAACGCGTTCGATACATGACGGTGCTCGACCGCAACTAGGCGATCGTTGATACTGATGGTGCTACTGAGTGAATCGGCGACATACTGAAGAGTTGTGCCGTCCGGCAACGTCGCGGATTTGATCCCGACTGGCTCGGGCGCATGAGATCCGCCCAAGGACCGCCAAGCCAAGGGTGGCGGACTTTTTTCGCGATTGGGCCGATGCGCCAGTTGCTCCCATCCTTGGCGGACTGCACCATCAGTATGTCTGGGTTTGTATGCAGGCACCCGGCGCGCCACAATCGGCCTTACCTTATTTCTCACATACTGACCGCTGAGTGGATGGTACGGCAATGTTGTGCCAAACCTTCGTGCGAGACCACGAATTGTTTCAATGGCGTCTCGATGTCGTAAAAGTAAATGTTGGCGATGAAGCCATAGATGGCGGCGTCGATGGTCGTCGGTCTGTCCCCATGCACATAGCCTTGCCGCGGGATCTGGTTCGCGAGTGCGGCGAGATCGGCGAGCCCTCTATCCATTGCAGCGTCAGCCTCGAATCGGCCAATGCCCTGGTAGTAATATCGCTGGGCGTTGAACTCCTTGGCCTTCATCAATCCGTCATCGGTAAGGTTCGGATGTTCGCGCTTGAGCGCATCACGGAACTGGGGCCAGTAGCGCTCGTCCTTCCAGCGCGAATATGACATTACCCAGTAGAGATCGTCGAGCGTGCGAGTAATCAGGAGATTGGTTGTGCGCTGCGCCGGCGTCAGCGCCCCATCCAGCGTCACGCTATATTTTCCGGTGATATAGACAAGGATGGTCTCGCTATCGCCGACGCAGTCATGGCCGTCGACTATATAGGGCAATTGCCCGCGCGGCGCCTTCGACGCATCGAAAATGTGTTCGTGCCGGAACGGTACACCGGCAAGCTTCAGAAAAGCGAATACCTTCAGACCATAGCCATTGTTGTCGGCGACGCCGAACAGCGGCGGATAGGAATAGAGCGTGAGCATGATGGCCCGTCACGTTCAAGGTGGCCCTCGCCGAAGCACATTGATTTGTTGCCTCAATACCAAAATCTCGGCCTCAAGCGTAGCTCGCGACCGGAAAAGATCCGTGAACATCCGCCAGATCAGTCTGCACAGGTCCAACATTACGCGACAGCATCAGCCGATTGGCGTCCGGGTTCGTTTCGGTAATGGATTCTAACGTTGCTACGTAGCGCTCCATCATGCGATCGCGAACAGTGTACGCGAGGCACATGTACCAGTCGTTCCGTGTCGCATATCTTGGCAGTTTCCCAAGAAGGCAGTGCAAATTCTCGATTAAGGCTGCGGCGATCGCATCCGCACCGAGTCCGGTGCGAACGTTCGTGAGAGCGATCGGGCCGGACGAGTTGACTCCGGAACGACTAGCGGTTGCAGATCCCATAGGTTCGTCCTCCATGCTTGGCCCAACCGTTATCCCCTCTCAAGACACCAGATCATTTGCAATCATCCTCGAACGCGGTTCTCAGCGGCATTAACGCAACGAACAGGCTATGGACGTCAGGCGATGATGTCGACAACGGCTCCTCCGGCATCAATCAGATGAGTCCGTTCGATGCCGGCCCGGGACATCAACGTTCGTATCCGCGATTGATCCATTAGGCTGAAGGCCGTGGACAACGCATCCGCAGCCGTGGCGGTTTTTGCAATGGTGGTGACGCTCCGATAGAGATGGCCGCAAGTCCCCAACACCGGATTGAAGAGATGATTGAAGCGGCCTGCTGGATCAAACTGAAAGCCGTACGCACCGGAGGTCGAGACGGCGCGGTCGACGATCGGAATCTCGCTCTGGATTCGCGCTGAGGAGTCAGGATCGGCGATCCCGACCCCCCAGGGGCAGCCATCCGGACGCGCGCCGATCGCGCGTATCTCGCCCATATCCACGAGACTGTGAGCGATGCCTTGCGAGCACAACAAGTCGACTACTCTGTCGGTGATGTATCCTTGTGCGATTCCGTTGAACGTGAGCGCGGTTCCTTTGGGCGCGACGATACGATCCCTGCTGATCAACAGGCGGTGATATCCTACGCGTGCAAGCGCCGCTTCGACGGATGACTGGTCGGGTCCTGCGGGATCAGGATCCACTTTCGTGAAATGGTTTGCATAAAGCTCCCACAATGGCTGTACCGTCGGATCGAACATGCCGCCCGTCAGCTCTGCATACCCGAGTGACGTTTGAAGAAGCTCCACAAATTCTGGGGCCGGGTTCACGAGGACGCCGCTGCGGTTCAACTGCACCAGGTCGGAGTCTTCTACATAGAGGCTGAACAGACGTTCGAGCCTTCGTGCTTCCGCGCGAGCCATCGAGATCAATCGTTCGGCCTGGTCGCGATCACGATGATGGATCGTCATTGTGGCGACGGCGCCCAACAAGGTGCCGTGCCAGACCGTCAGATCTGCCTCTGAAGTCGAGGCGTGGACAGGCACTCCAAGCGCCAAGCCCGCCGCCGCACCGCTAATCCGGATGAAACGTCGTCGCGAGATCGCGCGCGCCATGGTGCCCTCTCAATCGAGCGAAACGCGCCCTGGCGCGCTTTCCGGAGCCGCCCCGAACTTCGTTTCCTCCGAACCGAGAACGTATTCGCGCGGCACTTCCGCGAGAGAAACAATGCGGCCGCCATTTTCGGCGACGAACTTCTCGGCCGCTGCGCGCTCCGAAAATGGCACAGCCTCGTCGCCCCCCATTCCCCCCTTTGCGCGACTGTCGATGACAAACAATGTTTTTCGGGCCTCGACCCAATTGTCCGGCCCGGGCTTGTCCCAACTCGGGGCCTTGCCCATGTCGGACACGTAGATCGCCTGGATATCCTTCGGCTCGTCCGGCAGCAGGGTGAAAGCGATGGTGTCGCGCGCCGAGGAAAACCAGACCGGATCGATCCGGCTGGCGACGAAAATCTGCCCTTTCGGTCCCGGGTGCTCGAGTACGTTCATGCCGCAGTAGTGACCGATCAATTCCGCCGTCAGACTGTGTGGCGACGGCAGCCGGGCTGCCGGCTTGTCGTCACAGCCGAGAAGCGCGAGCGGTACCAATAAAACAACTGCGAGGATCGAGCGTTTCATAGCTCCCTCCGAGAAAAAGCGATCGCGGCCAAGGCGAGCGGGATGGACGTCCAGCAAATGAGCGCAATTAGGAGTATCCGGGATGTTAAGGACGTGCTCTGGGCCAAGCCCGCCATGCCCGCGAACGTACTCACGTTGGCGAACCCTGTCAGGTTGAACAACCGATACACGTCCGTGGGATTCAGCAGGAGCAAGGCGTCGAGCCCGGCCGCCGAAAGGGTGTGCCCCTGATCCACCGCCAGCAGACCGAGAAGCGACATGTCGTAAATCAGGACCAGGAGCAGCCATAGACCAATGCAGACGCCAGCGGCGGTCCCGCGATCTCGCACCAGTGTGCTGACGAGATAGCCGATGGACACGAATGCCGCGCCCAACAGTACCGACGAGCCGATCATGGCGGCAAAGGCAGTGAGGCGGTCGGAATCGATCTGGCTGCCAGTAACCAACAGAGCAGCGGCCGCAATTCCGTAGCCCAAGCAGGTCGCGAACGCGAGGACCCCTAAATGACCGAGAAATTTCCCGAGGAGAACCTGCCAGCGAGCTACCGGGTAACTCAGCAGCAGGAGCATGGTCCCGCGCTCCATGTCGCCGACGATGGCATCGTGGGAGATCAAAAGCCCGATCAAGGGGATCAGGAAAATGGTCAAGCTGGAAAGGCTAACGATGACGACGTCCAGCGCACGAACACCGACCGTGCCTGTCGGAGCACTGCCGAGAAACGTCAGCGACAGCGCCAAGGCTGCAAGCAGCAAGGTCGAAGCGAGTACCCATCGGTTTCGGACCGCCTGGTGGATCTCCTTACGTGCAATGATGAGGACCGTCATGGCGTCAGCTCCGCTTTCCGCAAGAAGTGCGCATAAAGTTCGTCGAGCGACGGCGGGATCACATCGAGATCTTCCACTGCCGTTTTCGACGAGGTGGCCTTATGTAGAAGTTCGATTTTGCGTTCGGGCTCCGCGTCGATCTCGACAATGCGGCCGTTCACGCGCCGAGAGGGTGCATCGGCCGGCAGCCAGGACGGCAATTCGCCGGGCGCGAGGCCGACGACCTTCAACCGAATCTTAGTCGGCAGCCGGGCAATGGTGCGCAACCGCTCGATTGATCCATCGGCGACCTTGACGCCGCGATTCATGATGATGACGCGCCCGGCCCGCTCCTCGAGTTCGGTCAAGACGTGTGAGGACAACAGAACGGTGGTGCCTGTGGTTGCGAGTTGTTGAATCGCCTCGTAGAAGGTTTGGCGCAGTTCGGGGTCCAGTCCTGTAGTCGGCTCGTCCAGTAGAAGCACCTGAGGATGGCCGATGAGCGCCTGAGCAAGTCCTAAGCGTTGGCGCATACCCTTGGAGTAGGTGCCCACACGTCGATGGGAGGCGTCGCCTAAGCCGACGGCGTCGAGTAGCTCGAAAGCCCGGGCGACGGGCTCCCGCTTGAGCCGCGCGTAGAACTCCTGGGTTTCGCGCCCAGTGAGGGCGGTATCGAAAGAGACGCTTTCTGGAAGATAACCGAGCCGCCGTCGGCCGGCGAACTGTCCCGCCGCAGGATTATCGCCGAGCACCTCGATCCTTCCGCCGGTCGGGCGAATCAATCCGAGCATGAGCTTCATCAGCGTGGTCTTGCCCGCGCCATTGTGGCCGATGAGCGCCACCACTTCGCCTTGGTCCAGATCGAACGAAGCGCCGCGGACGGCTTCGACCCGGCCATAGTCTTTTGTGACTTCGGATACGCTCACAGTCTTCGTCATCGCACCTCCTCGGCCGCAGGGCGCGCGGGCGGAGATATGAGAGGGTGACTGTCGATCACCCCTCCCGGAAGCAGGGCCGGAAATTGCGCCTGCGCCCAGCGGATCACCTGGACGGCAGGGCTGTTGATGAGGAGCTTCGCAGAGGGCGCCGTCCATAGCACGCGATCGATGAGGTCGTTCGGCCGGTACGCCGTATCGGCGATTCCGTCTCCGTTGAGGTCGAACGCTGGATTGTCGCTCCAATAATTGCCGCGCCCGCCGGTCGACCAGTCCAAGTGTCGGGTGCCAACGTATTTCACTTGGTTGGCGTTGTTGACGAAGGCGTTGCCGACAATTTCGTTGCCTTCGGAGCCGGCGGTGAAGTGCACTCCAATGGCGCAGCGTTCGAACCAGTTGTCGCGGAACCTATTGTGATTGGTGTTGTAGATGAACACGCATTTTTCCGGACCGCTGCGAAGGGCTCGTTCCCGCTTCGGCTCCGGAAGCATGTCGCGCTCGTCGTTCGGACTGGACTCCGACTGGTCCATCACCGCATTCAGTGGGCCACCCGTTACCCGGTTGCCGTCGATCTCGGCGTAGTTCGCGTAGTTAAACAGAAACCCGTGGTCGCGGTCGTGATCGGAGATGTTGCCGCGGATCACCAGGCGATTCGAATACATGATCGCGTAACCGACATGGCTTCCGATCGAAACGTTGCCGCTGACTTCGCTATCGTCGGTGTACATATAGTGGACCGCGAAGCGTACCTGCTCGAAGCGATTGTTGACGAAGCGGTCCTTCCGGCTGGAGATCGTGAAGATTCCGTCGCGACCGTAGCGGAACGTATTATCCGCAATCGTGACGTCGGGTGCATTCCAAAGGGAGACGCCGTTGCCGGCCTCGCTGAGCCGGCCGCCTCGAAGCCCCTCGATGACGTTGCCGGCGACCCGCGACCCAGCCGCTCCGTGCACGTAAATGCCGAACAGGTTCCCGGTCAGGCGGTTGTTCTCAATCGTCGCACGAACGGCGGTCTTCTGGAGAAAGATTCCGGAATTCATTGCCTGCAGATCGCGCCCCGATCCGCGGACAGTCACGCCGCGGACGGTGACATCGGGCGCCGTCACCGTGACCGCGTTGCCGACGCCGCCGCCATCGATCACCGTGCCGGGGCGTCCGATCAATACGAGAGATCGATCGATCCGGATCGCGCCATTGTACTCGCCAGGAACGAGTTCGACGACGTCACCGTCTCTGGCGCGATCGAGAACCGTCTGCAGCGGCCGATCGGGCGCGGCGGTCAGCGTCTCCGCGCGGGCGAAGCCGGCGAATTCAGCCGCGACCAGCGCCGCCAAAAGCATACGCAGCGGAAGACGCACGACGCAGCTCCCGCTCAGACCGATTTCGGCTCGACGAACATGCGACCTTTCATCTCCATGTGCATGGCATGGCAGAACCAGGAGCAGTAATACCAGTAGACACCGGCTTTATCGGCCGTGAACGAGACCGACGCGGTCGCTTGCGGGCCGATCTCCATGTTGATGCCGTAGTTCACGATGCAGAAGCCGTGTGTCAGATCCTCGACCGCATCGAGATTGGTGACGAACACGGTGACCTCGTCGCCTTGCTTGACCTGGAATTGTTGGAGCCCAAACGTTGGCGCGATCGACGTCATGTAGACGCGCACCTTTCTGCCATCTCGAATGAGCTTGGAATCTGCCTCGAGATCGATGCCGTCGGCCTTGGCCTGTTTGACCGCATCCGCAAACATCGGATCCGCACGGTTCCAGATCGATATCGGGTTGATCTTGGAGTGGTGGACGATGGTGGCATCGTGCGGCTCGGCAAAGCTCGGGCCATCGTGGACCAGGATCATCTTCTCGCCGGAGATGTCGATGAGTTGGTCATTCTCGGGCTTCAGTGGACCGACATTAAGAAAACGATCCTTGGAAAACTTATTTAGCGAGATCAGCCATTTCCCGTCGGCCTCCTTCGTCTGCCCCATCGACGAATGGTTGTGACCCGGCTGGTAGTGCACATCGAGTTTCTGGATGATCGGATTGACTTTCTCGCCCTTGAACGCTCGTTTGGCCAGCTCGATGTTCCATTTACAGACTTGGCTATCGAGGAACAGCGTCGTGTAGGCATTGCCCTTGCCGTCATAAGCAGTATGCAGCGGGCCGAGGCCAAGCTCCGGCTCGGCTACGACGACGTCACGGGGCTTGATCTTGTCGTCGAACAACTGGTCGAACAGGCGCACGTCCATCACCGTCACGGTGGGTGAGAGCTTTCCGGCCGCCACGATGTGGATTCCGTCGGGAGCCGTATTCATACCGTGAGGATTGTTCGAGACCGGAACGTAGCGGGTATAGGGCGAGCTCTTCCGGCCGTCGATCACCGGCACTCCGTTCATTTCCTTGAAGTCGCCTTTCTTGACCGCCTCCTCGATCCGCTTGAGGTTGAAGATAACCACCCAGTCCTGCTCGTTGGCGGTCATGTCAGCCGCGGTTACCCCTTCCTCGGAGTTGTAGCAGGTCGAGAAGCAGTACTTGCCTTGGTAGTCGGAATCGACATTGTCGAGATTTCCGCTCACCATGACCTGCCAGGCTACCTTCATCGTGTCGCCGTCGAGCGCGGTGAAAATGGAGCGGTATTCCTTCGGATTGTCCAGAACCGTGCCGTCGTTCGGCAGCGGAACGCCGTCTTCGCCGTTGCAGAATACGTATCCGGTGCGGGGATATTTCTGCAGCCGCAGGCCATGAACCGTGTGCTGGTTCGGCAATTCGATGATCTTGTCGCACTTCATAACGTCGAGCCGCACCCGCGCGACGCGGCTGTTCGCCTTGTCATTCATGAATGCGTAGCGGCCGTCGTAGGTGCCGTCCGTGAATGAAATGTGAGGATGGTGCAGGTCGCCATTCATGTAAGTGCCGCCGCGGCTCTTGAGGAGCTCTCGCGTTGCCGGCTGCATTCCCTCAGTCAGTACCTTCAGGCTCTCGTTGGTTTGGCCCCAGCCGGTGGCGCTGCAGCGGTTGAAGACGGGGACCCGCATGAGTTCGCGCATTGAAGGAAGTCCGACGATCCGCATCTCGCCGGACTGGCCGCTCGAGAAGAACACGTAGTATTCATCAAGCTCGCCGGGCGCGACCTCCGTTTTGTGCACAGCCGGCCGGGCCGCCTGGGCTGTCGGCGCAGTCGCCTTTGTCTGCGCGGCCGCAGGCGAGACGAAGTCGCCGTGGTCTTTCATCGCAGCTCCGCCAGCCAAGCCAACCCCCGCTGCCGCCACCGTTGTTCCCAGCACGGTTCGTCGACTGACCACCTTTGCTTTTTCGTTCTGGCTCATGAATGCCTCCTCGGCTTTCGGTTCAGGTTGCGGGTGGAATGACGGCGGGCGATGCGCCGACGCGCTTGCCGTCGGCGGAAATGTCGGGAGCGGGAACGTTGCCACCCGCGCCAATCGAAGGCGGCGACAGCGCTTGACGCTTCTCTCGCTTCAACCGCACCTGGATCATGTGCGGGCAGCGGTGATCATCGAAATAGAGTTCCTGACAGTGCATGCAGTAGATGCATTCGTTGACGTTGATGTGCCCATCCAGATGAATCGCCTGGACTGGGCACTCGTTGGCGCAACGCTGACAGGGTGAGCCGCATTCTCGCCAGCGCCGCAACCATTCGAACATGCGGATACGGCCAGGAATCGCCAGCGCCGCTCCAAGCGGGCATATGTAGCGGCAGAAGAAGCGCTCGACGAAGAGGCCCGCTGCGAGAAGGGTTAGGGCGTAAACAACGAACGGCCACTCCCGCGCGAACTTCAGAACAATCGATGTCTTGAACGGTTCGACCTCGGCGAGTTGTTCCGCGAACGCTGTGGAGTAGAGCGACATGCCGAACAGGCCGAGGAACAAGATATACTTGATCGGCCAAAGCCGTTCATGAAGACCCCAAGGAACGCGGTACTGCGGGACTTTGAAGGCCTGTGCGACGTTGTTCAGCAACTCCTGCAGGGCACCAAACGGGCAAAGCCAGCCACAAAATGGACCGCGCCCCCAGAACAGCAGTCCCGCCGCTATCGAGGCCCACAGAATGAAGATCAGCGGTGCAGATAGGAAGTATTCCCAATTGAAGTCGGTCAGCAACGAGTTCACGAAGGTCAGCACATTGACCACCGAGAGCTGAGCGTTTGCGTACCAACCCAGCCAAACGAGGATGAAGAGCAAGTACCCCCGGCGAACCCACGTGAACATTGTCGGGCGACACACCAGGAAGTTTTGAAAGAAGAAGATCAAGGTGAGCGCGCCCAACGCCGCGGCGACGATTGCGATCTTCACGACATTCGCGCGCCAGATCCGCATCCAGAGCGGTTCCTCGTCGGAAGCGTCGGGCGGTGTGCCGACTTCGCGCTGCTCGACGATCATGGACGCCGGCGTTTTCGCTGGTGCGGCTTGTGCCGGCTGCGCCTGGCGCTTGAGATAAACGTCGGGTAATGTGTACCCCAGATCGAATTTGACCAAAGCCTTGTCCCGGGCGCCGACCACGCGCTGAACCAACAGTTGCAGTATCCACGGTTGGGTCGGATCGAGTGGCATCTCCGGCGGTACCGTGAACAGCGCGATTTCGGGGGACTTGGGTGCTCCTTCGGCGGCAAGACTGCCCAGCCGGGTGTGATCACGGTCCCGAAAGCGAACGCTATTAGTCTCCTGGATTAGTTCGATCCGATCGAAGATCCCCCCGCGGACGTAGGCCGCCCCTTTGAACGAGTATCGACTGGCCCCAACGACGACGAGCGCCTGTTGTCCCGGCTTTAGCCGTCCGGCCAGGCGGTTGTAGCCTTCGTCGCCGAGCAAACTACGGCCGATAGTAGGGACAGCTACATCGGCGACATACAGATCGATGAACGTGTCGTCCGGCTCGCCTTGCTCCGGGTGCGCGACCGCTGCGGCATTGCCTGAACTCTCGAAAGCTCTGTTGATGTCCGCTACCGTAAGGAATAGTTGCCGAACCGAACCATCCGCCACGAGACTTTGCCAGTCGCGAATCTCGCTCTTGCTTGGATCGATGGCTTTCAACGCTTGTGGTGCCGCTATGGCGGTTGCATTGCTTTGCAAGCCAAGTCGCCCGCTCCTGATCAACTTCATCGCGGAACGCACGATGCTGTCCCCGATCACCAACAGCGTAACGGTTGCACCGCTGATGATATCGACCTGGGGCGCCGGCGCGACTCCGCGCGTCACGTCTCTCATATCGACGCCGGTCAACTTGTTGACGGCCTCCAGAATCCGTTTCTCCGGGATGCCGACCAGCACGATCGGTTCTCTATGCTCGACGAGCTTGAAAGCGGTGAGGACGCCCTCGGGATCGATTCCAACCAGAAGCCGGATCGGCTTTCCCGAATAACCGGTGGCGTTGACGAAGTCGGAATTGAGATAGACGAATCCTTGCAACCGGTCGCCGCGGTAGGCAGGGACAACGGGGGGATCACCCTGCGGCGGGCCGAAGCGATCGGCCTCCGGAAAGAAGTCGGCCGGTGAAACTTTCGATATATACGATGCGAGGTCTTGTGCCGCGTGGGCACCGCGCGCGAACAGAGGCACCGATGTCAAGACGATCGCTGCGACGATCGCTCGAAAGACATTCCGACTCACGTAGAATATTCCCCGCACGGAAAGCCTTCGCGTTGAAGCCGCCTCGGAAGGTGCTCCACTTCGTCCTCGGAACAGGACACCGTTGGAGTGGGCCAGATGTTAGCGAGTTCACCGCTCACAGTTGCAGCTTCCCCTCATTTATTAGGCACAATCTATAAACAGAGACGGTGGTTCAGTTGACCTAGATCAAAGGGACGCCACCCGTGCCGTCTAAAAGATCAATCGATTGACGATTTATGACGTTCGGCGTGACTTCAGACGGGAAGGGCTGAATCTGAAAGACCGATTGGTCGGCGTCTCATGGTCGCGAACGACACACGCTTTCGAAGGAACCGAGCGAATCTCGCAATCGGAGAGCGACAGCGCGCAAACCGCGATCAGACTATTGAGGAACCTATTTCAGGTACGTCATGCTGCTGTCGCAAACGCTTCGGCTGAAAGACCATCCTAAGGGGATTCTGTACTCGCTTGAGGAAATGTTCGCGCTGGCCCACGCGATGGAGCAGGAGGCGGCTCGCAAATACGATGAGCTTGCAACAGCCATGCAAGAGCAGGGCTTGCGCGACCTGTCTGCTGTCTTCGCCAATCTCGCCGTGGCGGAGCGCGAGCATGTGGATAGCCTGAACCGGTGGTCGCTATCGCGGCTCGGCAAGCCGCCGGATCCGAGTCTCGTCCGCTGGCGAGCGCCGGACACATTCGATGCGGAGGCGACCGCCGAAATCAAGGCATCGCGTCTCATCACGCCCTATCAGGCCCTGGCTATGGCGGTTCGGAACGAAGAGCGCGCCTTCGCATTCTGGTCATACATGGCGGCATCCGCGAAAGGCCCTGACATCAAGAGCGCTTCCGAAGCAATGGCGCGCGAAGAACTCGGGCATGTCGCCACTCTCAGACGAGAGCGTCGCCGGGCCTATCATCGAGAGCGCTCACGCGCGAAATGCCAGACAGGGCTGCAGCCTGCCGGCGGTGCGGAAAGCAGGGTGAACGCCCGGATACTCGAACTTCGGCTCGCCGCGCACCTGGACGGCCTGACGCATCGCTCCTCGGGAGCTGTTGGAGGTCGCCTGCTCGAGCTTCGCGAAGAGACGCTCCTCATGGCCGAGGAATCAGCAATCGTTAATCTCCGAGCGGAGTTCGCAGAACTCGACGCCCAAGCCCTCGCCGAGGCACTTGCGGATGCGTACTTGACGGAGGCGGAAAATGCCGGCGATGAGGAGCGCGTCGATCTGTTACAGCGCCTCGCGATGAAAGCGATAGCCAGATTGGCCTGGTTACAGTCCATGGCTGACTGAACTCAGAATGCTTAGCGCAGCCCCTCGTTCCTCAAGCCAAAGTCTGATTTCCGATGCCGTCACGGATCCGACGCCTGGCTCGGACAACAATTCCTCCCAAGTGTAGCTGTCTTCAAGCGCGACGTGGTATGGCCGTGATCTCTACCACCGATATTCACCACGTTGGTGAAAGTCCTTTCGCTGCACCATGAATTCCGGCAGTCGCGCGATGCCATTGGCTATGCGTCTGGCCTCGTCCGTGGTCAGTTGTTGAAGGTACTGACCGAAACGGGTCTGATGAAGATCGTCGCGAGCGTAGATATGGGCCAGCCGTATCCCATTGGCGTCCAGTACTTCAAAACAATGTTGCGTCCGCTCAACCCGCCTGGGCGGTGGAAAACGCCTTTTTAAACTGCTTGACTCCATGAGAACAGAATAGGAACGTGATCCTTACCGGGTCAAGACGGAACTGTGGTGATGGGCTGGCGTTCGCAAAAAACTACGAACTGATAAACGAACGCGACTTCAGCCGTCTGCCGTTGCGTGATCGGAGGATTATTCAACGAGCCGGCTGGATTGTGGCGCTAGCGATCGTGTTCGCCTGCATTGTGGCCGGATATTTCGGGTGAACCTGTCATTGATCCTGACCCAGGAAGCTGGTCCATGTTGAAGGCAATTTTTTCGGGCATTGGAGCTGCCCCGTTTTGTGGTCCAGATGTCAGGCAATTTCTCGAGCTGTTTGAGTTTGTCGTGCGAACTCGTTCGGCGTCAAGTTGCCGAGCGAGGTGTGGGGCCGATCATTGTTGTAGTGGCACCTCCATTCCTCGATCCGTTCGATAGCGTCGGCCATCGACAGGAACCATGAGGCATTCAGGCACTCCGCCCGGACGCGACCGTTGAA